>JAKLHB010000519.1 GCA_022710345.1 Planctomycetota bacterium | reverse complement strand
CCGGAGAATGGGCTATATCATAAATTATTAGAAGCATTGGCCAAAGAATTCAGAGAGCATGCCACAGGCGAAGACAACAGGTCCCAAATTTTCATTACCACTCATCAACCTTATTTGGTAGATGCTCTTACACCAAATGAAGTATGGGTCCTTGAAAAAGGCAAAGACGGTTTTGCACATATTCAAAGGGCAAGCGAGAATCAAATCGTAAAGGCTATGGTGGATGAAGGATTGCCGCTAGGCAGCCTTTGGTATAGCGATTATTTGGATGCGAGGTGATGTATGCACTTGGAAGTTCTCGTTGAGGATCAATCAGGCAAAGTTGCGTTGGAGATATGGATGTGGAAAAAAATCGCTCCAAAAGCTTTCAAGTCTTTCGGGATGGGCTGCGGCGATTGGCAGCCCAATCGCCTAAGTAAGTTACGTGGAAATCGGCGGCTCTTTGGCTTGATCCAGGAATGCTGGGCTAAAGGGCTCAGGGGCTTGCGGATTTTACGATTTCTGGCTTATTTTACTGATTCTAATGAAGTTGGGAAGCTGCTGTGCCAGTTGACAATTCAGCAGCCGCCGCGATCACTTCCTCAGGTGTGATTTGGGTCATACATTGGTGGTGACCGTAGGGGCAAGTCCGTTTCATGCAGGGGGCGCATGGAATGGGTTTGCGGAGCATGATCAAATGTTCGTGCTGCCAGGGGCAGGTTTGCTGGGCAATGGTGGGGCCAAAGATAGCGACTGTTGGAATTTGGAATGCGCCAGCAATGTGCATTGGCCCGGAATCATTGGTGATGAATAAGCTTAAGCCAGCAATTTTTGTAACTAAATCAGATACAGTGGTTTGGCCAACTAAATTTTGGAAATTCTTGATTCCTTGGGATCGAAGCATGGTTTCAATTTCAAAGGCAGCATTTTTTTCCAATGCACTTCCAAAGAGCAGAATGTCATAATCTTTAGCAAAGTGCATGGCTACCTGGGCAAAACGATCTGATGGCCATCGTTTTGCGTCACCATACGTAGCTCCAGGAGCTAATCCTAATGTTTTACGCGGGTATGTTGTGGGTGCTTTTAAGTAAAGTTCAGTTTTGCCTGTTGGGTAATTTGTATGCAAAAATTTATTGATGATTTGGTTGTAGATGGCGGCTTGGTGCAAGGATGTTGTGATTGAGATCGAATCACTGAAAAGCCAGGTTCTATGCCAATTGGCAGCACCAACCGTGCGTTTTGAATTGGTCCAATATATGAATAACGTGCATGCGACGCTATTGCGAAAGGTAATGGCAATATCAAAACTGCCTACCATGGCCGACATTTGGCGTATTCCGCAAAGCCTGATTGGGTCTTTTTTCGATGTGTCTACAACGACTTGAAATCTTGGATCATTCTGAAATAGTTCGGCTACTGGTTTGGAGCTAACCAAGGTATATTGAGCTTCTGGGAAATGTTCTTTAAGGTTATGGAGGCTAGGAGTTGCCATCACAGCATCTCCTAGCCAATTGGGCATTCTTACTAAAATTTTCATAGCAATTTCCATGTATGTGGCATAAAATAGCACTACTTGGGCTGCGCTTGAATTGTCTGGATGATTTTCTCTGCGATTTCTTCGGGATTGCAAACGCACAATGTTGCTGGGCTCACTTTGGTAAGAACATCGTCACCCCATGGAATATTGGCTTCTGTCACATCGTTCTGTATGTCTGAATACATTGGGCCGACAACACCCACTGCTTCTGGTGCTGTGATTTTTTCAGCAAACATAATGTGGAGCAAAAGTTCATGTTCGATCATGTTATTTTTGGAAAAAATAGGGATAATCAAAATTGGCCGCCGATCGCCGCCTCCCAATCCTATGAAAATCTCTGCTTTTTGTACCACAGAGCGTTTAGTTCCTAAAAGGGGCACTGTACCCGCATCACAACGAGAGCGGATTTCCGTGGAAATTCCTTGACGTTTGACCAGTTGAATGGTGCTTGCGGGCGTAGGCTGGCCTGTGGCATCCAGGTTCTGGATTGCATAGTATGTAAATCCGCTAATGGCAGCAATGGCTGGTTGGATTTGCTGAAGTCTGGTCAATATATTGACACGAAGCTCATTGGGCTTAACATCCACCATGCCCAATGCCTCAAAGATAATGCCGCGGATTTCTTCCACAACTTCTAGGCGGCTTGTACCCACTGTGACTGTCTTGGCCTGATGCTTAATGGCATCAATGGGCCGGGCTAATTCTGATACCGCCTGGTGCAACCGATCAATCAGGGTATGAAGCAAATGCATGGCAGATCCGCTGCCAGCAAAAGCATCTTTGAACAAATGAATGGGCAATTGGCCTCTTGCATGAGCTAGCAAA
>JAKLHB010000518.1 GCA_022710345.1 Planctomycetota bacterium | reverse complement strand
TGATACAGATTAAGGATCTTTTTTTAGTATATTCTAGCATAACAAGTTAGAATTTCCGAAAATCTACAGTTGTTGGAGATTGATATGTTGGCCATATTGCATAAAGAATTGCTGGATATCTTAACCAGTATCAAATCATTCCTCGGTTTGGGGTTAGTAGTATTGGTGCTATCGTTTGCTTTATGGCTTATTTGGCCGAATACCGAAGAAGCCCTTACAGTAAAGGCGCAAATTGCAATTCAATTTTTCCAATTGGCGAGCACAAGTTTAACTATTTTGATTGCGATCTTAGTGCCTATTTTTAGCGCATCCTGCATCACTATAGAAAAAGAGCAGAATTCCTTGGATATTTTGCTTACCACACCTTTGTCACCATGGACGATTTTGCTTGGAAAGCTCATAGCCAGTGCTACGTATTTTGTGATTCTGCTTCTCATTTCTATGCCGATCTTGAACCTATGTGTTGTGATTGCGGGCGTAGAGTTTTGGGTCATTATGGATATGTATGGAGTTTTATTGTTATGCGTGATCACATTTAGCGTCATGAGTCTGGTATGCTCTTGTTACTGCCAACGTACCTATATGGCTTTGGCTATTTCCTATTGCTTGATTTTGCCGCCTTTAGTCATGCTTGCCTATCAATTTTTAACTCAATATCCCCAAGATTCGAGGTTCTTATTCTTTTTCTTAATCGTCATGCCACTCAATGCATTTCTATTTTGGATGGCATATCATCGTTTTTCGATTTTAAGCATACGAGGGTGGCAGCCTAAATCAAAAATCATAGACGAGGTATTTGTGTTGCATCAGCAATTGCCGCTCACAGGCAAAGCGTCATGGTTTCCATCTCAGATTTTGGCACCCATGCAACATGCTGAATATTTGCCAGATACCATCAACCCAATCTATGCGAAAGAGCTTTATTACGAATTTGCAGGCTCAGAAAATATCATGCCACGGCTTTTTATCCTTTGGTCTGTGATTGTCTCGATTCCTATAGCAATCTGGATGTTTTTAGGGTATCCAGATGTGTATCCTATTTTTTTAATTGCTTCCTTGCTTTTGATGGTGCCTGCGTTAGCAAGCAGTAGCTTTACACATGAGTACGAAAGCGGGATGTATGATATTTTACAAACCACACCATTGACATTTGCTACCATTTTTTTTGGCAAAGCTCAGGCTACGCTGCGATTGGCATGTATTCTTTGGTTGGTCCTCTTAATTCCTTTGTTGGCAGGTGTGCTAGGAAATATCATCAGCTTGACAGTTTTTATTTCCATTGTTTTTTTAAGTGCAAGCCTTGTGCTTTTCTTAGGCTTAATTAGTTTATTGATCTCTGCTTTATCACTGAATACTATGCATGCATTAGTCCGAATTTATTTGGGACTTTTCACCATCTGCATCTTGCCGGGTCTGATGGGCATGCTTCTTTGGATGCTTCCTGAGTTTGCTAGCACAGCTATGGGGCAGCGTGGGTATTTGTTCAGTTTGATTTCTCCATTTGGCCCTTGGCTTCAGATTATCGCAAAATCTTCTGTGTCTTTTATAACAGGCTTATGGATCACAGCAAGCTTGTATTTTTGCGGTAGTATCATGACTTTGGTGCTGGTTTGGAAAAAAAATAGTGCAAAAGAAAGTTTTAGCTTGTCTCATTTTTCAATATAACGAAGCTTTTGGAGCCAATATCAGACCGGACCCAGGGCGTTGCCCTGTCTGGTATGTTCTGCCCCTTCGGGGCAAATTCATCTTGCTTTGTTGATGTAATGCTTCATGAACAAGAATAGGGCGACTCATAAGTCGCCCTATTCTTGTTTTTCAAGAATCGTAGATGCTTTTAAATTATTCAATATAATGAAGAAGCCACTATCTTATTCTTGAATAGAAACTTCTGTGCATGGGGAGCCACGTTGTTGCAAATTAGTGATAAAAATTTTGCCTTCGCTATCAAATACAACTTGGGTGCCATCTGGAGATACGCTTGGACGTTGGGCTTTAAGTCCGGTTTTAGAAGTCAAGATTTCTCGGATGTCTGGAGATACGAGCTTGATGATATGAAGTTGGCTACTTGTGAGTTCTTGCCCATTATCCTGCGATACATCAAGCACGATGGCCTGGCTATCTGGTGTCCAGCAAGCATGATTTCCCTGGCCTACTTCTATAACCTTTGTGCCTTGAACTTCGGCAACATAAAGGCCAGTCACAAGACCTTGGAACGCTACCCATTTTTTATCTGGGGATAGCACTGGGCTGAAAAATACATCTTGGCCATGGGTTAATTGTTGCTTTTGTCCATTGATTTCAACAAAAATTTCGTTTTCTTCAGCAAAGACTGAAATATTTTGTGCTTCAA
>JAKLHB010000517.1 GCA_022710345.1 Planctomycetota bacterium | reverse complement strand
CGTTGGCCAAGGTATAAATTGGCTTTGCTATGCTGTTGAATATATTCCTGGACATTTGGTTTTTGCACATACTTTGGCAATTGCGTATTTCTGAACGGCGACTTTTTCGGTTCCCCAGGAGTCAATTCCTGATAATACATGATCGCTTTTGGATCAATCGGCTCCAATCCTGCCGGAGTTTCTGTAGATGCTACTAGCGTTGCAGCAATGGGTTGTGGCTGGATTGACTGTGGCATTGCCTGCGGTGGCATTGGCATAACTGTCTGGAGTTGGGGGAAAATAACCTGTGATTGAACTGTCCTTGGTCCAAGATGTTTTTCCTGAGTTAGCTCAATTGCCTGTGGCTGAATTGTTTCGATCTCTTCTGGTCCGGATTTCTTGGTTTTGGACAATCCAGGCTCTTTTGCTTTTTGAGATTTTGCTGCAACTGCTTTTTGAGATGCGCTTGCTGCTTTGGTTTTGGGGAATGCTGCTTTGGCTTTGGGCAATGTTGCTTTGGGCAATGCTGCTTTGGCTTTGGGCAATGTTGCTTTGGCTTTGGGCAATGCTGCTTTGGCTTTGGGCGATGCTGCTTTGGCTTTGGGGAATGCTGCTTTGGCTTTGGGCAATGCTGCTTTTTTGGCTACCGGCTTTTTGGGTAGAGTGCCCTTTTGTGTTTTGGGCAACGCTGTTTTTGGTGTTTTAGACGATGTTGGTGTTTTGGTCTTGGTGGATTTTGGTGTAGAAGCCTTGGTTATTGTTTTTTTGGATTTTTCTGTGTTGGACTTGGGAAGACTCTTTTTGGGCATTGGAAATCTCCTGATGTTGGAATAACAAGCATAAGGCTATACTTTTTTTTCCTTATGCCTCTTTTTGTTCGCACTCGGCCACGAAGATATTGTGCTTCATCAATTCTTTTTGGGCATTTTTGTAGAATCCAGCGCAGGAATGAAACACTGCATAGACATGGGTCAAGCCATACACACGCTGCAAGGCTTGCAGGCTTTGGATAAAGTGCATGGCTTGGGACAAATTCGTTTTTTCCTTCCGGTCCTTGACTTCTACCACAAGCATGCCTTTGGGTTTTGCAAGAGGCACTGCTGTGGCCAACGATGCGGCTTCCGCCTCGGCTGTGCAATTTTCTTCAGCCATGCTTTGGGGAGTTGTAAGTTTTCGGCCAGATGCGCGTTTACTCATTGCTGTAGTTCGCTGATCACCAGCACTTGCCGATGTATTGCCAGCTTGCCCTGGCAATGTATTGCCAGCTTGCCTAATGTCTCCTACCATTGCATTGCTGGCTTGCCCGATGTCTCCGTACGCAATTTTGGCCACCAGCGTATCTTTTAATGGTAATTGGGCTGGGTCTAGCTCGGCCACGCAATCTAGTTCGTATTCCAGCTTGCTGCTAGGGTCCTGGATTTTTTCATTTCGCACGGTTCCTTGGATCGGGTATGGGGCAAAGATTCCTTCCCTATTCTGGATCATGCTGCGGACCCCTGCTTCTGCGGCTTTGCCTTTTTCATGGCTTAGCTTTCCTGATCCTGTCTGCTGCACTTTCTTTAGGCCTATCTGGATATCCTCGACTTGCTCTTTTAGTTCTTCCAGCCCTTTCCGTGCTTTGTAGATTTCCAAGACATGCTGGTACATATTCTCTTCCCGATGGATTTCTTTCGGGTCGTCTGGATAAAATAGCCCATATTTGATCGCATGAATGCTCGCCACAATCGTTGGCTCTGGGGTGATGAAGATCATGTCTGTATCATGATTCCATACGATCAAATCAATCCGCGCTAAATGCAGCAAAATTCGGATGATCAGTTGATTATCTTTCCCTTTCCATGGATCATCTTCTTCTCGAGGCTCTTTCTTCATCATCTCTTGGATGGCTTGCAACGGCATTGCGCTATTCGAATCCACTAAAAATTTTAAGATTTTATAGACAGATTGCCCCAATGCCAAAAATGTTGGGTATGCCCGCCAATTCCGGATCAAATACCAATGCCAGAAATCATAAATTCGACCGAATTCATTCGTGCATTCAAAGTTGTACGCTTTCAATAGCCATTGCACGTCGGTGAAGTTTTTTTCTTCTTCGAGTTTTTCTTTGAATATTTGTTGTTCTTTCTCTGTCGCTTTTTCCTCGAATTTATGGTGATACGAACGATTAAAACTAAGCACACTGCGGATGAAGTATGGATTCCCATCCACTAGCCTGTACAATTCTTCTTCGATCCCTTCAAATGTTTTCAAGTTCAATGCTTGGATGAGCCGACGTGTCAGTTCCAAGCTATCTTTTTTAGCCAAGGGGCCAAATGGCATGCGTTCGATTCTGTACTCAAATGCTGGCGGTAGAGCTTCTTCCATCCGCGTTGTTAAACCTGAGCCACTCAATAA
>JAKLHB010000516.1 GCA_022710345.1 Planctomycetota bacterium | reverse complement strand
CTATATAGGCTACCTTACTGTACGGACGAGCTGTGCTATATAGGCTACCTTACTGTACGGACGAGCTGTGCTATATACGACCTTGTTTTTGGTATGTCTTCTGATTATCTCCGCAGATATATAGGCACTGTACAGATGCTTTTCTGCTATTCGTGTACATTTGGTAATGTTTGTTGAGTATATATGCAAATAGAAATATTTACAATTGCTTATGTCCCCAAACTTCACAAGTTTGATCAATCGCAATTGTCTCTTTTTTGCAAAAAAAATCGAATCATTGAATCTCGAAGCCAATTCTTTATTATTGATGGGCTCCCAGTATGTATTTTGGTGGTTCATTATGTACCGCAAGAATCTGGCAACAGCGATGAGGTAGCGATGGGCCATTTGAGCACAATGCAGGCTTTTCCCAATATCACACAGCTTGGCGAAATCTCAAATATCGCGAGTGTTCCATCCAGCATGGCAACGCCAATTGCTCCATCCAGCATGGCAACGCCAATTGCTCCATCCAGCACGGCGACTCCAAATCCAATCTCAATTCCTGCTTCGCCAAACGTAAACCAGGACAGCCCTAACGACACAATTTCGTTCACGCCGTATTCTAGCCCAGAAAATGCTGCAAGAGCCAAGCGAGCGCAAGAAAGAGAAGAATATTTAAGAGAAAATTTAACCCCTGAAGTCATGCCCATATTCCGAGCTTTGCAAACTTGGAGAGTAAAAAAAGCTCAAGAAATCAATGTTCCAGCATATTTTTATGGAACAAATCGGAACTTTGTGAATATCATTCATGGCAAACCCAAAAATTTACAAGAACTCAAACGTGTTTCTGGCTTGAGTGCTTCTAAAATGGCAAAGTTTGGGCAAGAACTTTTGAATATTTTTCATCAAGCTCTGGCTTCTTTAAGCCCTCAGGAAAATTCTCAAGTTCAAGAAAATTCTCCAAATTCTCACACTCAGGAGCATCCTTTAAATTCTCAAGCTAATTCCAATCCAACAACTCCCAATAGCACATCTTCAGGAGCAGCAAAAAGCGATGAAACGTAAAGGGCATTTTTATGAACAAATTATTGCGTTGCCCAATTTAGAGCGCGCTGCGCATCGTGCTGCAAAAGGCAAAAGAGATAGAGAAGAAGTCCAAGCGTTTATGTCGAACTTAGAAAATGAAATTGCTTTGTTGCATCAAGAATTGCAAGAGCAAACCTATAAGATGCAGCAATATCAGCAATTCAAAATCTTAGATCCAAAGGAAAGACTGATTTCTGCAGCCCATTTTCGAGATCGAGTGGTCCACCATGCGATTTGTGATGTCATTGAACCATATTTAGAAAGCTTTTTTATCAACGACAGCTATGCGTGTCGTAAAGGAAAAGGCACACACCGAGCCATACGCAGAGCACAAGAATTTACCCGCAAGTTTCAGTATTTTCTGAAAACAGATATCCGCAAATTTTTTGATAGCATCCCTCACTTCCAGTTAGAGCAATGCTTGGTCAGAAAATTTAAGGATCCAGAGTTATTGTGGTTATTTGGTGTGATCATTGATTCTTTGGAATCAACCTCACATACAGGCATTCCGATTGGCAATTTGACGAGTCAATATTTTGCTAACATGTATCTCAATGATTTAGACCATCTGCTCAAAGATCAGTTAGCCGTTCCAGGGTATGTGCGATATATGGATGATTTTGTGCTGTTCGCAGATCAAAAACAAAAATTGCATGAATGGCACGCAAAGATTATAGATTTTTTGAAACCGTCTGGTTTAGTTTTGAAGCCTCAAGCCACTCAACTACGTCATACTTGGGAAGGTTTGTCATTTTTAGGGTGCAAAATTTTCCCTGGCATGATTCGCATTAAACGAGAAAATTGGAAAAGATTTAAAAAAAAGTTTTTAGCATCGCAAAAAAAGTATCTGAAAGGTGCTCAAGATGAGCAGTCTTTTTTTGCTTCTATATCAAGCTTGGTCAGCCATATCCAACACTGCGATACGTGGCAATTGAGAAAACCATTTTTTCAAAAGTATGCGCAGGAGATTTAGGGCCAAGGTCGAAGCTGGATCCTATCGCGTCTGTCGCGGGGGTTCTTGGAACAACAACGCCCAGAACTGCCGGTCGGCGAATCGTAACAACGACACCCCGTCCAATCGCAACCAGAACCTTGGGTTCCGGCCTTTAATCCATCTTTCTGGATAGATACAACCTACTTGGTTTAATCTATAAAACAAAGGGATGACTAGACCTTGGTCCTGCGCCGAGCAATCGGACAAATAGAACGAACACCACTGCGGCTAGTAGGCCAATCTTTGGATCGGACCGAACGTGGCAGTGGTGTTTTTTTTATACACGGGTTTATTCTTGCGTAAAACAAAGGGATGACTAGACCTTGGTCCTGCGCCGAGCAATCGGACAAATAGAACGAACACCACTGCGGCTAGTA
>JAKLHB010000515.1 GCA_022710345.1 Planctomycetota bacterium | reverse complement strand
GCTGTAGCAGTTGAGAATCCGATTGCGTTGCTCCTCTGCGATGATACCTTGCTGGACCCAAGATTGGCTTTCTGCTTTGAGCCAACCTAGGTGAAATTTTTTCAATTGCATAAAAGGCTCCTGAAATAGGAAAGATTAAAGTTAGACAGCATAAAATGAAGCCAGCATAAAATTGGTGTTATGGGGTGTTATGGCGCACAGCAGCATGCAACGTGTGTTAGGGCGGCCAGCCGGTCGCCCCTGTAGGTATGGCGTTCTGATGAAATTGTCCTAGATCAAAATCATAGCGCTTTTGCTTTCTAGGTCAAGAATGCTAAAAAGGCCATCATTTACTTGGACTTCGGTGCCTGAGATTTGGCATTTCATCGTCCTGTTTGCAAAGGCTTGTTTGATGCGAGTAGGAATACGACTATTGTCGCGAATGTTGATGGCTTGCTCTGTGATTTTGGGTCCTTTGTTGATGATGACAATGGCGGTTGAAGCATGGACATATCTGAGGAAAACAATGAGATCTTGATTGACATAGAGGCACTCGAACATGCCTGCGGTAAAAGCTTGATTTTGCTTACGGATATGGATGAGGTTACGTACGTGTATTTGGATATCTCGTGCCTGTTGGAGTCGAGTCCGTGCTTCGTCTGTTAGGGGTAGGGACGAGTCGGTTTTCACAAACTGATCTGCGCCAATGATACTCCAGTCGAAATCTTGGCGATTGTCAGGGTCTGCATTGCCTTCCATGCCAATTTCTGTGCCATAGTAAATCTGGGGAATTCCGCGCACTGTGAATTGGAATGTTAAGGCAAGTTTGACGATCTTGCATGCAGCCTCGCGATCTCCACCTGTGCTTTGCAAAGCAAGGGTCATAAACCGCTGTTTCAAATCATGATTGTCGAGCAAGGTGACTAGCCTATTCTGGTTGGTGTAGTGAGTGTCTTTCTCAAAAATTCCACCGCCTTGATTCCAGGGTGTCACAAACTCAGTCATGGACCCATTGCGGCAAAAGGCATTCTCCATTGCATTGGTCAGTGGAAAATCAAAAAGGCTGTCAAATGCCCAATATTGCTGGAATTTAGCTAGTTCTTCAATGCTATTCACCATGACTTCGCCAATGAGTGTGGCATTGGGAAACATCCCTAGGATTTGGGTTTTGTAGTATTGCCAAAAAACTTTTTCCACGTGTTTGGCTGTGTCCATGCGAATGCCGTCAATCCCAGTTTCTGCAATCCAAGAGATGATGGATTGGATGTGATAGTCTGCTACATCTGGAAAATCCAAGTCAAAATCAGGCAACTTAGCCAGTTTCCCTTCAATCTCATCTGTAGCATTTTCTTGGTTAAACCATGTTTTTTGGATTGGAGTGGGGTTGTCGCCTTGCCCTGTAAAACCTGGATGAAAATAGCCCGTGTGGTTGACCACAATGTCCAAAATAAGCTTTAACCCATTCGCGTGCAAAGTATCCACAAAGTCTTTGAGGTAGAGTTTACTTCCAATGGGATGCTTTTTGTTCTTCGGAATTAAATGTGGGTCCATTTGGTTGAAATCAAGTGTCCAGTATCCATGATAGCCATATCCAGAATTCCAATCTGTATTTGATGTGGCTTCAACTTCCCAAGGAATTTGAAGATACACGGGTGTTATCCAAATTGCAGTAATCCCTAAGTTTTTGAGGTACGGAATTTTTTGGATAATCCCATTTAAGTTTCCACCATGATAATGCTTAGGCTTGCTTCGGTCAACACCAACCATGCTTGCTGAATTACCACTTCGATGAAAACGATCTGTGAGAAGAAAGTAAATCACATCGTCTTGATGGATCCCCATATACTGTCTCCTTAAGATAACCTACGTTTCTATATAAAGATACCACATCAAGGTAAATTGTCAAGGAAAAAGATTGACAAAAAGGAAAAAAAAGCTAAACTGATGATAACGTTTTTGGGGAGAACTCCATGCCGACAATATGTAAAAAAACGTTTTTGGTATGAACATTTTGCTCAACATGAATAGTTGGATGGGAGTGGTTCAATGAAATTTCGTGTATATTCGTTTGATGTATACCAGACTTGCTTGATTCGGTATTACATTGAACCTGTAGATTTATGGATTGCTTGGGCCAAGGAAATTTTTGCAAAATTCAATCGCCTAGAAGATATGGAAGAAGTTCATGATTTGGCAATGGCCAGACATCGAGCGCAAATGAAAGCACAAGGCTGCTGGCAGCAAAATGCACCAATACAAAGCAGGCCAGAAGCCATTACCCTGCCCGAGATATATGAGCACCTATCTCTGCCAGATTGGTGCTCTTGTTCTAAACAAGAGCTTCAAGATATGGAAATTGAGCTAGAGGCAAAATCTGTCAGGCCATGCTTAGTGATCTTGCAGGAAATAAAGTTTATAGACAGTTTGATTCTGATTTTGATCCGCTTCTTCCTGACACATGGG
>JAKLHB010000514.1 GCA_022710345.1 Planctomycetota bacterium | reverse complement strand
GACCACAAACCAGTGGGGGGTGAATCTTCGCCTAGAAATACATCCAAACCAAGCACTAAAAAAAGCATAGCAGCTCCAAAGCCGCAGACCGCAAAATCCAATCGCCGAATTTGGCTTTGGGCAATGTGTATATTCGCGATTTGTATTTTGTGCGCCCTGCTTGTGCTATTTGGAAATCAGTTGTTAGGAGGAATCGAGACTTCCTCAATCCAAGCATGGTTTTTAGCTCACGCTGCAGAATGGAATGCTGTGTTGATTGTCATCATCGCTATGCTGGGGCTTGTGATTGCTCAATGGCTATACCAATACACCGTGCCTTTTTCTATCTTTCAAGAATTGACAGAACATGATAATCCGGCTGTTGGATTGTATGTCGCAGGCTTTTTTCTAGGGCTTACATTGGCACTTTTAGGGTCTTTATCTGGCTTAGAAAAGTTGCCAATACCTGCAATGCTCAATGTGGGCTTAGCTTTAGTGATTGCGATTCCTTTGATGCGCTTAGCCAGTTGGATGCATGATCATTGGCTACTGTATCAATTTTCGATTGTCAAAGAATTATGCCAAGATCGTAACCTAGGCACAGGTGCAGTGTGTTTTGGCGCATTCGTTGGAACAGGTTTAATTTTACAAAGCAGTTTCATTGGAGAAAGCAGCGATTGGGCATCTTTTTTAATTTCCATTTGTGGGGCTTTTTTCTTAGGCCAAATGATGTTCCTCATTGGCGGCTTTTTATTTCAAAAAATGGCCAACTATGATTTCCATGCAGAAATCGGCCAACGCGACAATGTCTCGGCTGGAATTATGCTGGGAAGCTTCCTCATTGGGATAGGATTAGTTGTGTCCGCATCCATAATAAACATCAATGTTACAAAACATTTTCCTATTGGAATAGCGTATGCAAATGATCTGACAGAAAAAGACCTAAGTCGCATTCGTCCTATTTTTGAAGAACAAAAATATTTCCTGAGCAGCCAATCTGCCATCATGGTCCAAGAAAACGCATGGGTCATTCAAGATCAAGCTTCGCAGCAATCATATCTTGTCACCAAGACATCGCAAGGATTAGATGTCAGCATCCACAAAACCCCAGCAGAAATTTTGAGGCAATTGGGATATGCATTGATCATAGGCATTCTCTCCATTTTTTTGCTTTTAGCCGTGGGCAAACTTTCTAGCCGGCTGCTATTCCCTCGTATTGCCTTGGCAGACGAAGTTCGTCAAAAAAATCCTGCCATTGCACTGGTGATCGCAACTGTGTATATCATGGTAGGATTAATCATAGCCCAATGCTATGGCAGCTTGTTTTCGTCCATATAATGGATTTGGGGAAGCCAATCTATCCGTTGATAACTCATCATCAATGGTCGCTTGAATTTTCATACTTACCACAAAGGGCGCAAAAATTGTGTATTTTTGCGCCCTTTGCGTTTTCTGCAAGAATCAATATCACGAATTTTTGAGAGCCAATTGATCCGTTGGCAACTCACCTATCATGATCAATGGCAACTCAAGAGTTTTTTTCTACGTTCAATCGCAGTCCAACGCATCATATCTTTTGCATTGTCATTGCGATCTATGGTAGCTTGATCAATGGAATGATCTGTGCTGCCAGAATGACGTACCACTTCATAGATAGGTTCCCAAATCCGAGCAATGGCATATTGCTCGCTGATTTTGAGCACCATGTCATAGTCTTCGCCATAATTTTTGGCATAAGGTTCATCATTGATCGAGAACCAACCTAGTTCTTGCACAACTTGAATATTATAGGCACGCGGTGCTCCAGCACCATTGATGCGGAGAAGATTATTCCTACCATTGCTACGTGTCCATTCTTCATGTTTAACAACAGGAATATCTTGACGGCGGAATAAAGTCCCATCACTTCGTTTTTCCCAAACTTCATACGAACCAATGACCATGCCTAAGTTTGGGTTCTGCTGAAAAGTCTCAAACACCATGGCTGCGGCATAAGGTTTTAGACGGTCATCAGAATCCAGTTGGAGGTAATATTGAGCTGTGCTTTTTAGAAGCCCTAAATTTAGGCAAAGGCCAATATTGTTGATATCTGTGACAATAAGATGAACTTGTGGTGCATTGGCTTGGTATTTTGCACCATTCTCCATATATTCTTTGACAACTTGAGCAGTTGGATCGTCAGCACCGCCATTCACGACCACGATGATTTCAATATCTGGCAGCGTTTGTTGCAAAGCGCTTTCAATTGCTGTTCCAATGAACTCAGGCCGACGATATACTGGTATAATGATGCTAATGGCCTTTGGCTTGGGGCTAGCACTCGGTACAATGGGATGGTGTCCAAAATCTGGAGGTAGATACGCGCCAATTCTAGCCAAATGTTGGCTAAGGACGGTTTCCATTTCCATTTGCTTCATTTGATCATCTTGAAGATAATCAAATACATTATGGCCTTGTGCCATTTTTTCAAC
>JAKLHB010000513.1 GCA_022710345.1 Planctomycetota bacterium | reverse complement strand
CAAGATTCACAAAAAAAATGCTTGCAACATATTCCTAGGCAAGCTACAATATTGTAAAAAAAATGAACGAAACAAGAAGCCAATTTCTGGATTACAAAATCAGAAAGACTGGCCTATTTTACCATGCTCAGAAGCACGAGTCAATAAAAAAATGAAAATCGTGCCTGTATACCTTATGCCGGCACAACTGGATTACTTAGCACTAATTTTTTAAGATGAGCTAAAAATTTTTTTGTACATTTTTGGAGAGGGTATCATGCAAACATCAGTTTTTCAAGTAATTTTATATTTTTTAATTTTATTAGTAATTTCTGGATGTCAAAGTACAAGTGAAAAAGCAAATTATGAGCTTGCAGTGCAAGCATGGGATCAGGGACGAAAACAAGAAGCCATTGAGTTTTTGAAAGCAGAAATCCGTGAGAATCCGAAATCATATCGTGCGTATCTAAAGCTTGCTGAATATTATCGGGCCAATCAAGAACATGAAAAAGCCATTCTGATCTATGACAAAGCCAGCACTGTGGAGCCTCAAAATCCAGAAGCAAAACTTTCATCCGGGGAAACATATCTTGAAAAAGCGAGAATCACTCCTGATGTAAATAGTCAACAAGATCTGCATCTTCAAGGGCAACATCATTTTACTAAAGTTTTAGAATTTGAAAATCTCACAGAAAAACAACAATTTCGTGCATTATTGGGCAAAGGAATTTGCCTTTTCCATCGGTCTCTAGTGGAAGATGCAACGCCCTATATGGTGAAAGCAGCAAGCCTAAATCCAGGCCATGAGGAAGTACTTTTTTATACTGCTGCTATCAAAGAAGCTCAGCTCGGAGCAAACAAAACTTCTATCCAATCTTATGAAGCTGTCTTAGCAAAAAATCCTAACCATTTGCCAACCCTGCAACAAATGGGCAAAATGTATCAGAAGCTTGGGTATCAGCAAAAGGCATTGGAAAAATACCAACAATTCTTGAACGCTGGCGGTCAAAATAGCGAAATCGCGAATTGGGTAGCCATGCAAACCAAACCACAACCGCCACCTACAACTACAACAGCAGAAGTGCCTACTCCTGCATTAGCTCAAGCAGAAGAAATTGTCATGGTTTGCCCTGTGTGCGGACGCTGCGGTGAACTGGGACAGAAAAATTGCAAATTTGATGATGCTGAATTGATTCCTATGGAATAATCCTGTCCTCAATGAACGCTGAAATATCATTTATTTCTGAATTAGGATGGCTGCCACACGATTGTGTGGCAGTCATGGGTAGCGGCGGCAAATCTACTTTGATCAAAAAAATAGCCCAAGAAGCCGTATCTTACAGATGGCCTGTGGTAATCACCACCACCACACACATTCATATTCCATTTTATGCGGCCCATGAAACCAGAGTGCATTTAGATCATGCCATGTCTTGGAATGAGCTGCAACATGCTGCACAGGCAAATCCTTGCATTGCAATCTCCAGTATCCATCACCAAAAAGCAACTGGCATCCCTTCTGAATGGATCACTCCCTGGCTAGGACAAGGTTTGGTGCTCATCGAAAGCGATGGATCCAAAGAAAGACCCTGGAAAATTCCAGGGCCTTGGGAGCCTGTGGTTCCCCAAGTGACCACAAAGGCAATCATCATCGTTGGGCTTTCTTGCCTTGGAAAACCGCTGATCACGCATTGGATCCACCGCCTGGCATTATTGTATCAACGCAATTCATATCCAATGCATCCCACCATCACACCCAAATTAGTTGTAGAAATCCTCTGCGATCCTGGCTATTACCAAACCAAAATCCCTCAATCTTGCCCCATAGATGTTTATTTAGCCGCATGCACATCATCCCAAGAATATCACTTTGCTTTGGAAATCGCAAGCGAACTGCAAGCCCACCAATGGAGTGGTCGTGTATTTACGGGAAATATAGGAGAAAAGAGTTGGATTTGCAGGCTGACCACTGAATGAGCAGTCCAACGAATTCTCCGTTCCAATTGACACACCGTTCCAATTGACACACCGTTTTTGTTTCTTTTTTTCCTTTCTTCTTCTCCCCATGACACTCCTTATACCAGCTTAGTACTAGGCAGCATCTAGCCTTGTACCAAGCGGCGTTTTTTCTCTCCTTCCCCATGCACTTGCTTTACATCGTACGCGCTTTCCATGAATTTTCACACTGTACACCATCAAGATTGCCAATACATCTGCCCATGTAAATACTTGCAATCTCTGCTTAACAAAGTAGCCTGTGCCAATTCAGCAGCGCCCCAGAAACCATCCAAAGATGATTTGCTTTTTTTGCAGGCTAGAAATCGTCCGACAGCGTCTGCTGCAATTGGCGAAATTGGATGGATGATAACTAAGGCTTGGATTAATTCAGCATATAGTTTTTTCTTTTGCTCAGTCACGAGATTGCCTTTCTTACAAAAGAACCATTGAGTTCTAAGAAATTATCAAAAAAATTTTA
>JAKLHB010000512.1 GCA_022710345.1 Planctomycetota bacterium | reverse complement strand
CCTTAGAAAAATGCAGCAGGTGCCTTTTTCATGGCATCTGCTGCATAGCATTAAATCTGCATTTGGGCTGCGCCAAAAATTCTAATCCTAAAATAAAAGCAATTCTTGCTCAGAAAGCCGCAGAAAGCTTATGAACTCACCAAATCCTCAGCATATCTATGGGCCTGTTCCTTCTCGCAGGCTGGGACGTTCGCTTGGCATTGATCTTGTTCCATATAAAGTATGTACCTATGACTGTGTTTATTGCCAGCTTGGGCGTACTACAAATAAGACCAATGAGAGAAAAGCATATCTTTCGATTGATCAAATACTCGATGAGCTGGAGCGAAAACTGGCCACCATCTCGCCTTTTGATTACATAACATTAGCAGGCTCAGGAGAGCCAACTTTGCATTTACATATTGGAACATTGATTCAAAAAATCAAAAAAATGACCCATGTCCCTGTGGCTGTTCTTACCAATGGGTCTCTTTTATGGATGGAAGAAGTCAGAGAATCCTTGATGGAAGCCGATGTTGTGATTCCTTCCTTAGATGCTGGAAATGAAAAACTATTTTTACAAGTCAATCGGCCTCACTCTGAAATTACCTTTGAAAAAATGCTTGCTGGCCTGATCGAATTTACCAAACACTTTCCCAAGGCTGTATGGCTGGAAGTTTTCTTACTTGCAAAAATAACAGGAATTCCCGATGAAGTAGAGAACATAGCGCGCCTCGCCAAGCAAATTTGCCCGGCTCAAGTGCATTTGAATACCATTGCCCGGCCTCCGGCAGAATCATTTGCTTTACCAGTCCACAAAGATGTGCTCAACGGCTTTGCAAATTACTTTGTTCCACAAGCAAAAGTAATTGCAGATTTTCAAAATTCGACCATTATCTCCTCTCTGGATCTAAAAGAAGAGGATATCCTGGCACTTCTTTCACGCCGGCCATGCACCATAAAAGATATTGCCGAAGGTTTAGGAGCAAATGCTCTTGAAGTGATGAAAATAATAGATAGCCTAAAATTACAGAAAAAAATAAACGAAGTATTTGTGAATGAGAAATGGTTCTATACAGTTAGCAGTTAACCTTGTTGGTAATTTGTAAGGAGCCAACAAATTGGAAGAAAATGTAAAGGCAAATCATAATAACTATCTAGAACGCATAGAATTATATAAAAAATTTGGTTATGATATTCCCCAAGAAAGAAGCTTTATTATTGAAAAAAGCAAACCAATCCATGGTAGAATCCTGGAAATAGGCACAGGCAAAGGCTATTTTACGATTGAGCTGGCCAGGCAACGGTGTTATTTTTCCACTGTGGATATTTCAGAAGTAGAGCAAGCGATAGCCAGGCTGAATATTGAATATTTTGGGTTGCAAGAATTTGTTGATTTTAAAATCGAAAAAAAAGATGCTTTGAGTTTTCCTGATCAAAGTTTTGATGTTATTTTTTGCATCAATACACTTCATCATTTCCTTTATCCTTTTCAAATGATTGATGAAATGATCCGTATCCGAAATTCGCAAGGAAAGATCATTGTAAGTGATTTTAGCCAGGAAGGCTTTGCAATTGTAGAACAAGTGCTTGCTATGGAAGGCAAAAAGCACGACATAAGCCCAATTTCTTTAGATGAAATCGAAGCTTACTTTTTGCGTCAAAAGTTTAGGATCGAAAAATATCGAAGCAAAGTACAAAAAATACTGATTGCATACTGAACTCCTGATTCAAGAAACTGTTATGGAGCTTTACAAAACTGAGCCAATGTCTGCTGTAATTGGCTGAAGAGAGCGAATAGTTGGCTTTACAAAACTGTGTTCCAGAAACCATACAAAGACAATTTACATCCTTGGCAATGTTGCTTTGCAGGCTAGAAGTAAGCGAGCGTATGCTGCAATTGGCACAAAGCTAGAAAGTAGTCGGAGATGTCATTAGAAGCTTTATCTCAACTAAGTCGAGAAAAATTATTGGAATTGTGCCAGATCTATGCAAAAAATTGGTTGGCCCATGACGGATGCTGGTTTTTGTCCATTGAAGAAAAACATGGCATTGTCGAAGCAATTGAGATAGATAGAGAATCCTGGAGAAAGTTCACTGTTGTAGAAGCAAAACGACTCATCGCTTTCTTAAATTTGCCGCCTGATTCAGGGATTGATGGATTAAAAAAGGCGCTTTCGCTGAGACTCTATGCGACCCTCAATGAAGACAAGATAGAAATGGAAGATGATCGTACCTTGACGTATTATGTCAAGACTTGCCGCGTACAAAGTGCCCGAAGAAAAAAAGGTTTGCCTGATTTTCCTTGCAAATCTGTTGGCATCGTTGAATATAGCTTATTTGCCAAAACAATTGACCCAAGATTCGAGATAGAATCCATCAGTTGCCCACCAGATATTACGAATCCTGAGCATTCTTGTATATGGAAATTCAAGTTGCACGCATGAGCTTGTGCGGAAAGGATTGCCAATGCCTGTCCATCAACCTGAATTC
>JAKLHB010000511.1 GCA_022710345.1 Planctomycetota bacterium | reverse complement strand
ATGCCCTAGTTCCTGGAAAGATGGACAATTTCCAGAAGGACAAGCTCAATTTCCAGTTGTTGGAGTGAATTGGTATCATGCTCGATTGTATGCTGCATGGTGTGGCAAACGATTGCCAACCGAAGAAGAATGGGAACGCGCAGCTCACGGAGAGGAGCCTAAGCGCTGGCCTTGGGGAGATTATTTTTTAAAAGGCTTTGCTAATGTCCAAGGCCAGGCTCTTATGGAAGTTGGGAAGTTTCCGTATGGCAAAAGTCCGTATGGTGTTTTAGACATGGCAGGAAATGTATCAGAATGGACAGATAGTTGGTATGCCCACGATATTCATGCAGACAAAATCATTCGTGGTGGCAGCTATCTGAATTCACCCTTGCAATGCACGACAACATATCGCGATGGCTTTTTCCCAGAATCCTCTCGAGAAGATATTGGTTTTCGTTGTGTAAAGGATACAAAATGATTCGAAATATCCTCATTATAGCTCTGCTTTTATCTTTGTTGACTGCTTGTGAACCACGTAGTGAACGAAATCAACAACTACTACGAGAAATGCAAGCTGAAAAGCAAAAAATAGAATTATTGAGAAAAAATATCTATGAAATTAGCCATGAAATGGATGTGATTTGGACGAGAAGCTTAAAGTATCGCTTTCCACAAATCCAAGAAATTCACATTTCTAAAGTTGATTTAAACATAGAGGCTTTGCCCTATCTCAAGGGAATCGAGTTTAAATTTGCACGTTCACAAAAACTAGATGTCTTTTTTACCTATAAAAGTGATAAAAAAGCCAACCCTTGTTTTACATTGCTGTTATTTTCGAGTGATGGAGTCAATATCCATCGTCAAGACATCATTCATAGTGGCATGATTTCAAGCTATCTGAAGCCTGATAAAGAACGAATAGATCGGGAAAAAATTGCCATTTTAGGACCACAAATTCCTCAATTTTTCTTGCTTTTGCCATTGAAGGAAAAATAAATGAAAGCAATGATCATGATTTGGCCAATTTTTTTGCTATTGCTTGCGTGTGAAAGTGAACTATCTCAATATCAGCGATTCAATGATGAATTAGAACGTTGTAAAAAAGAAACTGAACAACTAGCAAGCCAATTTCAACGTTTACAAGAAATGCGCGACCAAAGCTGGCAATCAACCGCCAAAGAACGTTTTGCGCATCTTAGAGAATTAGTTTTGGATACGGATATCCAACTTTTAACAGAGCCATATTTTGTCAAAATTCAATTCCATCAAAAAAAACCTTTGCAATACACGACTACCATGCAAATCAATCGCCAGCGCCCTCCTACAGGGCAATGGGTGATTTATCTTTTGAATGCCAAAGGCTTAATTTTAGGAATATCCAAAAAAATGAGCCAAGGCAAAGATGAATTTATTGAAGGACTCATCAGTTTGCAAGAACCTCTTTTAGACCCAGAAATTCCTAAATATTTCAGAATTGAAATGTTCTCTGATAACTAGTCTCATGCACTTTACTGCCCATGCCAATTCAGCAGCGCCCAGAAAATCCAAAAACAATTTACTTGCTTTATGCAAGGCAGTAAAGTAACCGACAGTGTCTGCTGTAATTGGCAGAAGGAAGCCATGTATTCTTGAGTATCGCTATGGAGATTAGTATAGATTAAAATTGGGAAAAAAAAGAATGAAAGTTTTAGGAATTGATCCTGGTACTCGCATTGTTGGCTATGCTGTTGTAGATCAAGAAATGGGCCAATTTCATACTTATACTTATGGTGCTGTTGTCACCCAGCCACATACCCTATTGAGCCAACGATTGAAAGCAATTTATGAGACATTAACGAAAATCATGGTAGATTTTCAGCCTCAAGCAGTAGCGATTGAAAAAATTTTTTATGGTAAAAATTTGCAAACAGCGATTCGAACCGGTGAAGGCCGGGGTGTGGCTCTGTTAGCCGCAGCCATGTTTCAATTGCCTGTGTATGAATATGACGCAACCAAAATCAAAAAATCAGTTGCAGGAGTTGGTAGTGCTCATAAAACTCAAGTTCAGGCCATGGTCCAGGCTATTTTACAATTGCCTCAAGTTCCCAATCCATTAGATGCTTCAGATGCTTTAGCCATTGCCATTTGCCATCTACAACATTTTCAGCCAAACATTAGCGAAGCCGGAGGTATTTTGATATGAAGATATTAGCAAAATTAGTTTTTATTTCTTCCATTTTCATTTTGCTAAGTTGCAATGCGATTGGTCCTACTGGTATAGGAGATGCTGCAGAAGAATTGATTTACCTTGTTCCTGGAGATAAGCTAGGCCTCAGTGATGGTATTGTTGTTGAAGTTAATCCAGAAGGCAAGCTCCAAGGCATGCCTGATCTAGATATGCTTGCGGCGAATCGTAAAGCTCGAGACGTGATGTTAGACTTACAAAAGCAACATGATTTTGAAAAATATCGTTTTATAGAATACGGCAAACGATATATAGATGTTGCAGGAG
>JAKLHB010000510.1 GCA_022710345.1 Planctomycetota bacterium | reverse complement strand
CTGGATTTGCTGTAGCAAAAGATTGCTGTGTGGGGCGGTTGCTGACTACGCTGTCTTGGGTGATTGGCTGATTGCTTGATTTGCTTTGGTCAAGGTATAGAAGAACATCGCATTTCATAATCCTGCCATTCGGCCCTGATCCTTGAATTTTATGGGCATCTAGTCCGTGTTCTGTGATCCATTGCCACGCCAATGGAGAAATAAGCGGCTGAAGTTTAGGCGTGTGGGCTGATGGCATAGTTTTAGAAGAAACTTGCGATGGATTGACTGGAAGTGGAGAAGCCAAAGGTGTGATGGATGGTTGAGACGCAGGTCGCTGAGTTGCCTGGATCGTAGATTGCTGCGGCTGGTTGGCTTCATTTGTCTTGATGGTTGGCAAAATCGTAGGTGCTTCTGCTGTTTCTATGATTTGGGCCACCACTGTTCCAACAGCAACCGTTTGCCCTGCTGGCACCAATATCTTTAGCTTCCCTTGATGCGGAGCTTTGATTTCAAAGGAAATTTTATCAGTTTCCAATGCCAAGATTGCTGTATCTTTTGTCACTATGTCATTATCTTTGAAATTCCATTGAGCTACATAAGCTTCACTAACAGATTCTGCAATTTTGGGAATTTTGACCTCGATCATAAAAAACTCCATATCAATAAAGAATCCCTGCATTTGGCAGGGATTCTTTGTTGATCCTTAGTCTTCTTTCACCGTTACTTTGCGGATGATGCTGCGAATCTTGCGCTCTTTGTATTTGATGAATGGGATATTTTCCAAACGAATCGGGGGAGTGGTTGGGTTAGGACGGAATGTCAATGTACCGGAAAATAGGAGCGCATATTCAAAAATATCATCAATTTCTTTATCCATCTGCAAATCTACCACTGGATATTCTGTGAATTCGCCAAAAAAGCCATGCCGATGGAGCAACCGGTTGGCTTCTACAATCCACTGGTTGAACAAACGATTATAAACAACTCCAAAGAACATCATAATAAAAATGATGCCAGAAATCAGCGCATAAAAACCCCAACTGGCATGCAAGGTTTTAGAAACTTGTCCTAAGAATTTGCCTACCAATGGGAACCATTCTAAATAAAGCAATAGTAAAATAACACAAATACCTGTTAATCCTAAAGCCAAAGCTTTCAAACCTGGGAAATCAAAAGAGATAACCAGGATGTTAATCAAAAATACAATCATAAAAATGCTACCAGCAATGGTACTTACAGATTGAATTTTAGATACTGTGGCCACGGGCTTTGCAGGCACTGTCTCTGGTTTTTCTGCTAAGTTAATCTTTTCGGCTGCTTGGGCAACAAATTTTTCTGTTGCAGTGATGACTTTATGATCACTGACGTGGATCGTATACAATTTTTTTGCTTCAGTTGTGCTGCTAAGATTTTCTGGAGCAAAGAATTGAATGATTGCGCAAGCAATAGCAGTGAACATTAGGGGATAAAAAAAGACTACTTTGGGATAAGGAATTACTTGGCATCGGCTCTCTTTTGTACGAGTTGATGTACTTCCAGTGGAACTGTCGGTAACAGCCATAATAAACCTTCCTACAATAAATTAGAAAATAATTTTCAACAAGCATCCATAAATTTTGCAATTAGGATCAAGGCATTTTAGCATAACTGTGTAGAATTGCAATAAAATTTTGGGCAAAATCTAATGCCTTGCCTGCAATCTATTCGTAATATATTCGCTCAGATGTCCCAGGATCTGCTCAATTTGAGCTGGATTTTTGGCCGTAGCCGCTTGCATCAATTGAATGCCTATCTCAGAAATCTCGGGGAATCCATAATCTTGAATCGTTCCTTTGAGGCGATGGCCAATTGTGTGAATGAATGTATAATCTTGTTGCTGAACCGCTTCATATAGCTTGGCTATATCTCGGAAACGATTTTCCAAAAATCTATGCCTCAGACCGTTCATATTGGATTCCCTAGAGATCGGTCTGTTTTGAGTTTCCATTTTTCCCTCTTTTCATGGAAAAATCCGCATAAGAGCCCAGTCTTAGGCTGAATGCGGCCTCATTGCAGCATGAATACTACAAAAAATAACTTTTGCTTTTTTTGGCAAATCAAGAAAGTCTGCATAAAAAGATACGTCTTGGCTATTTTCGCCAAGGTTCATAACCTGATGGTAATTCTATAGTATACGTAAACCAAGATGCCCATAAAATGGGGGAATCTATTGGATGAGCTTGTGGTTTTGTGCCCAAAATGCCGCGCTGCACTTGAATTAACTGCTGCGATTGTACTTTTTCATACAAAATCCACTCATCTTGAATGCGTGCAATGTTGGGTTTGGTAAAGTTTTCAGCAAAATTTTTGCCCTCATACAGAGGAATTGTATTTTGCTCTGCAGTAATTTTAGTGGACAAAAAAGCTTGTGCTGTATGTTCGCCTTGAATTGCATACGTTATTTGAAGTTTGCTTGGAAAACGAGCAGCACGGCTATCCCCTTCTCTGAAGGTCCATAC
>JAKLHB010000051.1 GCA_022710345.1 Planctomycetota bacterium | reverse complement strand
TTCTACTTTATACGGACTTGGGCCTTCTGCAGAAACAAATTCTAACTCATCATCCAACTTGCTTTTCACCACAATATTAGTGCAAGGGGCAGTGCCTTCATTGCGAGTTTCGATGACATAAATGGTTTGCTTACCGACTTTTACCGGGTCTTCTGTATCATACGTGCTGATGTGCATAGCATGGATCCCGTGGATCATGATATCGCAATAGACTTCCAAAGGCTGAATATTTGTAGCTTCTGGGGCATTGGTGTATAATTTTGCTATGCTGCGACATCGAGCCATGGCACTAGCACGAACTTGTACCTTGACAACAATCGGAGGTTGCTTTGGTTGAATGTCTCCCAGTTTCCAAGTTACTATAGCAGGTTCATTTGGTTGATCTTTGAATGGGCTGTATGGTGATTTTCCATAGAAAGTAGTGCATGGTGGTTCGGCAGAGATATAGTCAAGTTCTAGTGGCAAGAAATTGACAAGTACCATATCTTTTGCTACTAAATCGCCTGTATTGCTAACACTAATAATATATTCTGCTGGTTTATTGACAATGATTCGGCTCGGACCATCTTGGGTTAGCTTCAGCTCTGGGCCAGACACAAGATTCTCATCAGCATACGCACTTAAAAAAATACAAAAAATGCAAGCGAAAACAATGCTTTTTTGCATCCCAGGCCCCTTAAAAGTGACTGGAATTTTTGGGATAAAGAGCTTGATAATTTTTTTGAAAAGGCATCCAGTACCTGGATGCCTTTTCCTTGCAACACTCAATAGACAAGTTTATTTATAAACGTTGGTGCCCTCTTCGCTGATAATTTCTTTGTCAAATTGTTTATAGCTCAAAAGTGCTGCATGTTTTGCAGAACCTTCTTTAACAGCTCGGCACACAACTTTATAGGTCAATTTTTCAGTAGGTGGGAGAATTGGCACTTCATCAAAAATAATCAAATTGCCTTCTACTCTATAGGAAGTTGGACCTTGAGCAGAAACAAATTCCATTTCATCATCTAGCCTGCTTTTCATCACAATGTTGGTGCAAGGGCTGGTACCTTCGTTGCGGGTTTCGATGACATAGATGGTCTGTTTGCCAACTTCAACAGGGTCTTCTGTATCATAAGTATTGATGTGCATAGCAGGTACGCCTTGGATCGTGGTATCGCAATAGGCTTCCAAAGGTTGAATTGCTGGAAGTTCTGGCGAATCACTGCGTAGTTTTGCTGTATTGCGGCATCGAGCAATTGTATTGGCACGGACTTTAAGCTTCACAACAATCGGAGTTTGTTTTGGCTGAATGTCCCCCAATTTCCAAGTTACTGTAGCAGGTTCATTTTCTCTGGCAGCTTTGAATGTAGTGTGCGGTGGCTCTGCAGAGAGATATTCAAGTTCTGGTGGTAAGAGATCGGTGAGAACCATATCTTTTGCTACTGCATCACCATCGTTGGTTACTGTAATGGTATATTCTGCTGGTTTGTTCACAATAACTCGGCTAGAGCCATCTTTGGTCAACTTGAGATCTGGAGAAACCACAGTTGTAACTAAGCTTGTTTTATGAACTTCCTTACCTTGAATGTATACCATCGCAGTATTAATAAATTTGCCAGTTTGAATTCCTTGGAGTTGGTAGCTAACGCTTTTGCTTGCTCCTGGCTCTACGTTCCCCATATTCCATGTCAACATCATACCTTTGCTACGGCTTCCCAATTGCATTCCAGCAGGAACCTGATCTTTGATCGTGACATCTTTTGCCACTGCATTACCAGTGTTTCTGACTGTAATGGTATAAGTAGCTATGGTATCTTTGCGAATTTCTTGGCTAGGGCTAATTTCCTTCACAATGTAGAGAGATGGGGCACCAATTTTGGTTTCCACAGAGCTCGTTTGTTTTGGAAATTCTTTGCTGGTCACTTCAGCCGTATTGGTCCATAAACCAACTTGATCTGCTTTTAATGTCAGAACAAATTTTTGAGAAGCATCTTTGGGCAAAATTCCCAATTTCCATGTTAACGTTTTGCCTTGGATGTCTGTTGGTGGTACCGTGCAATCCACATAAGATAGCCCGTCTGGAAGCATATCTTGCAGCACTACATCATTGGCATCTGCTGCCCCAGGATTGGACACTTCAATGCCATATACCACTTTTTCGCCCAAAATGCCCTCGTTTGGGCCACTTTTTTGAACAATAATTTTAGGGGAAATCCAAGTTTTAGTTACAGTTCGTGTTGCTAATAGCTTATTTTCTGGACTGCGGAGTTCAATACGGAGAGTGTTTGTTCCTTCACGAGATTCCATTTGACGAAGAACTACTTCAGATTTACCATCATCATTAGTAGCAACTTCCATTACTTTTTGATCTGGTTCATCACCCAAGGAACCTGGAACGCCAGCATCCAGCAGTTCCCATTTTACACGATATCCAGGCATTGCTACATCTGTAGATTCTTTGCGGAGCTGGAATGTAAATGTATGGGTAGTGCCCACAGGGTTCACTGCATCTTCTGGCCAAATGATCTTGGCATCCATCCAATACTTGACACCAAAGTCTTTGTGCTTGGTTGAATCCTTAATGCCAGGGCAAAATGCGATTACATGCGTTTCACCTTCGAGAGGAGATGTGATGGTGATCCAAGTTTGTCCTACGTCTAAGCTCAAATCGTCACGGGTATCTGTAGTACCCATATCTAGGGTCATAGGACGATCATTGGTATAAGTGATTGTGTATTGATTGCCTAGTTTGACAATCTTTTGCTCACTGCCAATAATGGCATACATATCATCATGTTCAACAATATCGCCGACAGCCTGTGGTCCACGAGCTAAAATCCATTCCACACGTTGATTAGCCAAAGGCCGACCTTGACGATCCAATACTGTAACAGCTACAGTATGTTGGGTTTTGACAGGATTAATATCAGGTAGAGTGCGAGGATCTAACTTAATTTCGAATGGGACTCCATCTTCTATATCCTGTGCCATTGTCCACAAACAAATACTCCATAATACCAGAGCGAAACATAAAATTCGCTTCATAATAATCAATCCTCCAAATGCCAATTCGGCAAAGCATATCCATCGAGATTTGTACCCCTGATTGGGGCGTGAGTTAATTTATTGTAGGAAAAAAAATAACAAACGCAAGCAAAAATCTTGCAAAATAGCAAAAAAAATGCTTTGGAAACAGGCATTTTTTGTGGGATACTTTACTACAACTTTTTGGAATTAAATAGGTTAAGGGACTAAATCAATAGAAAAACTCTTTCAAAGCGAGATGAGAAACTAAGAAAAAAAGATAGCAAAAACCTAATAAAATTTCAAGACTTTTTGATGATATTTCTTATAATATACCAAAGTAAAAGACTTTTGTCAATGCTAAATCTTGTTAATGCTAGAGGTTTTAGCAATTTTATATTTCTAAAAAATTTTGATTGAGCTTCTATCAAAAATAGGTTATGATGGTTGGGCCTAAATTTTTGAAATCTATGTGCTGATCTCAGCACTGGTCTTGAGGCGATGCCTAGCATCGAAAATTTTTTATGGAACAAAAAAATAAAAAAATCATCGCTATTGTGGGGATGCCTGGAAGTGGTAAATCCACAGTAGTGAAACATTTAGTTTCTCATTATCAACTTCCTTTTGTTCATTTTGGCAACATCACTATTGAAGAAGTGCGTCGCAGAGGACTTCCAGAATGCCAGGAAAACGAAAAATGTGTACGCCAAGAATTACGAAAACAATATGGAATGGCAGCTTACGCTAAATTATCGTTGCCAGCTATCCAAAAATACTTGAGCACAACCGATGTGATGCTGATTGATGGCTTATACAGTTGGAGCGAGTATGTCCTTTTAAGAGAAGCCAATATTGCTCAAATCGCTTTAATCACTGTGATTTCCAAAAGACAAAATCGCTATCATCGTTTGGCAATTCGAGACTACCGCCCTTTATCAACAGAAGAAGCAGAGCGTAGAGATTTTGCAGAAATACAAGATTTAGAAAAAGGTGGCCCAATTGCCTTATGTGATTATTACATTACCAACGATGGCACAATGGCTGAATTTGAGAAAGCCATCGAAGATTTATCCCAAGAACTTGGATTAAAAGCAGTGTCCTAATTTATTAGGATCTGAGACTATGCTACGAGCCATGAGAATTTCAATGAAGAGCTCTGCCTAACCTCGTAGCTAGTTCAGGGAGCCTTACTGCTGTGGCTTTGCAGCGGTATGAGGCTGCATATTTGCTACATTTTTTTTAGTAGCACTTGGGTCTTCATTAGTTGTATCATTAACTTCATTTTATAGTTTATAGATTGAGGAAAAGAATTATGCCAAAGAAAAACTCTGATGAATCTCCTTTTCCACAATATTTAGGTGGCAATGCGTTCCCTGAAGGCTTTTCTGCAAGCAAGCCTATTGCTCCTGGACGACATCCAAAACCTTTAGAAGGGCCTGTGCATCCAGGATTTAAAGGAAAACCAAAACCGCCTCAAAAGCCTCAACCACCGAGCCAAGCCATTGGCCGGTCTGATAAAACAGACGATGTGTACCATCCTCCCAAGAAAAAATCCTAGTTGATGAACCTAATCATGGTAGAAAAGGATTGGGAAATCCCAATCCTTATTTTAAGGAGTGGACTATGCCAACTTCTGTAACCAAAAGCGGGAAATATCATTATTGGCAAAAAAGTCTTATTGTTGTGGTGCTTGCTTTAGTATTGATGACTTTAGGTTATTTTTTAGATAATGAATATTTGCAATGGTCAGCCGGCGGTGTATTTGTGATTGCAGCTTGGTATGGCATCATGAGCCTTTTTGAATTGATTGATCATTAAATATTCAGCTTGTTTTAATTAAGTCATTGCATTTATTATGGCGATAGGAGTAAAAGCTATGCATTGTCCAGCATGCGAAAATAAATTACGTGCAGTTACGACAAAGCAAGGCGTAATTGTTGATCATTGCGATTCATGCAAAGGAATTTGGTTGGACCAAGGCGAAATTTACTTTTTTACCAAGAAGCCAAAAGTATTCTATGAAGCTTTACAAAAAGGACTTCAAAACCCACAGCCAACCGAACGTAAATGTCCAAGATGCTCCACAAAGATGGAAGAAGGAAATTTTCTCTCTGCTACTTTGAGATTGGATCAATGTCCATCTTGCCATGGTATTTGGTTTGATGATGGAGAATTGAGAGCGGCATTAGAACTTGGTGAACGACAATTTTCTTTAGATTTAGAGCAAGATGAATCCGGTGCATGGGGAGCTGAGCCGCTCAAAGGCAAAGCTGCTCAACCCCACGATGCTGTAGCAACACAAGAGCAAAAACAACGGCATTCTGCATTGGCGGCTGGATTAGCTAGCTTACCCAGTTTGACCTTGCGATCTACCTTATCATTTGTGATATTGTATGGATTTTTAGGCTTCATTCTTTTGATGGCACAGCCTTATCTTGGCTGGGGTATCCATACCACTGTTTTGATATATGTTGTTGCCATTTTTATACAATATATGATTGGTCCATGGCTTTTGGATTTAAGCCTTAGATTTTTCTACAATTGCAATTGGGTTGAACTAAAAGATTTGCCCGATCATTTGAGCGCATTCATTCGCAGAGTTTGCAAAGAAAAAGGAATGAAAATACCATCTTTTGCGATCATTGAAGACTCTGCGCCCAACGCTTTTACATACGGACATACTCCTAAGAATGCACGTGTGGTGATCACAAGAGGAATCTTAGAATATCTCGAGCCAGCGGAAGCCGAAGCTGTGGTAGCACATGAATTGGGTCATGCCTACCATTGGGATATTTTAGTGATGACACTGGCTTCTCTCGTTCCTGTGCTCTTGTATTATGTATATCGCACGTTGATAAGGCAAACTCAAAGACGAAGTAGAGGATCGAAAGATAAAGGAGAAGGATATGCAATTATTATAGCTGTGACAGCTTATATCCTCTACATTATCTCTGAATACATTGTTCTTTGGTTATCCCGTGTGCGCGAATATTGGGCAGACCGTTTTTCTGGAGAAGTGACAGGCAAACCCAATGTCTTAGCCAGCGCATTAGTGAAAATTGCTTATGGCCTAGTTGCGCCTAAAAAAGGTCAAACCACTACTTCAGAAAATAGTGAAACAGATGATACATCCCGCAATCTGGATGCAATCAAAGCATTAGGAATTTTTGACCGCAAAGCTGCGCAATCTTTAGCATTGCAAGCCTATAGCCATCATCAGGCTCATGGATCTGAAGCAAAAGTTGAAACAGCGGAGCAAAAAGAACGCATTGCAGGGGCCATGCAATGGGATCTATGGAATCCTTGGGCTACCTATTATGAACTCCATTCTACCCATCCTTTGCCTGCCAAACGCATCAACAGTTTGACAGATCAAGCAGCAAGCATGAATCAAGAACCATTCATTCTTTTTAATCGCCGAAAACCAGAAAGTTATTGGGATGAATTTTTAGTGGATGTGTTTGTGTATTGGCTTACTGCTCTCCCTTTGATTGGCGTTTTAGCTTATCTAGGTTTGGCAAGTTATTATGGCTATTCTATCACTGAAAAACAAGGATGGTGCATTGGTGGAATTTTCTTGATTTCCTGGGGCATTCTTTATTTATTGCAAACTTTCTTCAGCTACAGAGGCCCCGTTTTCCCCAAGATGCAGATTAGCAGCCTTCTTTCTAAAGTTAAAGTATCTGCCATCCGATCCGTCCCTGTCACTTTAACAGGAACCATCATTGGCAAAGGAGTGCCGGGCTACATGTTTTCAGAAGACATGGTCTTGGAAGATGAAAGTGGCATTATCTTCTTAGATTATCGCCAGCCAATGAGCATTTTTGAATTTTTTTTCGCACTCATGCGCACCAATAAATTTATTGGCAAAAAAGTTACGGTTGAAGGATGGTATCGCCGCTCCCCAACTCCTTATCTTGAAATTAAACGGCTTATCTTAGGTGTAGATAGCTCCCAATGCTATGTGTATCACTTCAAACTAGTCTGGGCATTTTTGCTGATGGCTTTTGGTTTTGCCTGCTTATTTGCAAGCGTAGGTATGTAAAATACCTAGCCCTCTATCAATTAGAATTTTGAGCATTATTTCATAATTTCTTCATTTATGCCTGCCTATTTACAAGGCAGGCATTTTCATCATGTTATGGACAATATTTTACCTACTTTTTCTCCTGAAATTCCAGATGGTTTTGCAAAATCTGTTGCACAAGGGAATCCCCAAATTTGTGCCCAGATTTTACAAACAGATGCTGAAAATCTTTGGCTTCCCGAGGAACTGGAAGATCCTATTGGAGACCAACGTTTCTCTCCTTTGCAAGGATTAATCCATCGGTACCCTGATCGAGCCTTATTGATTTTAACCCAACGTTGCAATGTTCATTGCCGTTTTTGCTTTCGCAAATTGCAAGTTGCTCATGCAAGTACGGACATGACGTTAGAACAATTTCAGCGTATGGAAGAATATCTCCAGCAACATGCAGAAATCCGTGAGGTTATTCTAAGTGGAGGAGAGCCACTACTGGTGCAGCAAGATTTTTTGAGGCATCTACTGCAACATATAAGCCAGATTTCAGGAATAGAGATCATCCGCATTCATACCCGAATGCCAGTATCTGATCCTTTGCGCATAAATTCTGAACTGCTGCAAACCTTGAATTCTTGTGCTTGTACTCTTTGGATGGTGATTCATGTTAACTGTGCAGCAGAGTTGAGCACAGCAGCATGCGCAGCAATAAGATCGTTGACCCAGCAAGGGATTCCTCTATTGGCCCAAACAGTGCTCTTAAGAGGAGTCAATGATTCACTGGACAGCCTTTTGAACCTGTTGCAAAAACTGATTGCGAATCGTGTTAAACCCTATTACCTACATTATCCAGATTTAGTACCTGGAACCAATCATTTTCGAATACCCTTAGAGCAGGCAATAGAATTAGTAAGCAAACTACGTAGCAAGATTAGTGGTTTTGCTATTCCTGAGTTGATTGTGGACATTCCAGGTGGGCTTGGAAAAATAGTGCTCCAGCATTCTTGGGCAACCCGCATCGCGGAAAATATATGGGAGTTTACCAGCCCACTAACATACGAAAAAATTCAAGTTCATTATCCCCAAAGCCTTGAAAATTAAGTCTCTTTACATCATAGTATGATGCATCGTAAACATAGCCGGCTATGACTACGTTTTTCAAAGAGGACGGTTTTAAGAATTTCCATCACGCGGATACAACGTAGTCGTAGCCGGCTACGACTACGTTGTATCAAAGAGCTGCAAAAGTTTATTTTTCGAATACTACACTGTGCTATGTCAGCCAATTTAGTTGACTGAGCCTATTTTATTCAATTCTAGGAACAATCGCCCATTTGGGGTTTTCACTTAAGGTAGGTGACCAAAGGCAATTTTCTACGATCCACTGCCAAGCTTTTGATTTTTGGGAAAAGCTTGAATATTGGGCCATAGCAATTGCTGGGATAACAATGATTGCATATCCATGCTCTGCATCCAAGCGAGTATTTTCAAAATCTTGCTTAAAATCATAACTAGGCGGTATAGTTTTCCGGACTTCTGCCCAAGTACTAAAAAATTTGCCGGTTTTGGAGATAGTCGCAATTCTTGAATTAGCGACCAGGTATGGATCATAATCTGGATGAGTGAGCTCTTGAACAACAAAGGGACTTAGCCATTCAATCAAGGCATCAGTTGCAAATCCTAGCTCTTTGGCATGGCCTAAGCTAAACATAACAAAGTGGATTTGCCAAGGAGAAACTGCTTCTGCTGCTTCATCAGGACTGATACCCGCAGTGTTGACATGCCCTTCAGAGCCTCTTGCCCAAACACGAAGTGGTGATATAGGCGAAATAGGCCCTTCCCATTGTCCTTCGTGATTCCAAACAGCACGTTTCCCTATTTGGTTCCCCCATGTCCAATTTCTATTGCCTGCATATTGTGTCAATGAGATATCGCGTTGGCCTTCCCAAACTGCGATCGCATCATGCATCATTTGCGTAAAATAAGCTTTCTCTGGAGAAAAATCAGGAGCAAAATAGGCTGCTCTAGCTCTGGTGCGAAGTGTCCATGCTTGTGCCCTGATTTCTCCAGAAATACCTGCGCAGCCCAATGGCCCTCGTCCTGCTGCATACTCAGGCTCATGATTTTCATTCAAAGCCGCCCATGTTGCCCAAAAATAAAGCTGTTCCAGGTACCAAAAATCACCAGTCAAGACATAAGGAATAGAAAACGGATCAGGCTGATGTGCATTGTCTGGAATCCATCCTCCATCACTCACTGGCCCAACAGGTACCACTTTGTCTTGTGCTGATGTATGATGCCAAGTAAGCCATCGAGCAGACCAAAATGTAGGGCGGCCGTAGAGTGAAACAATCTTGCCTATACCTGGAATACTTGCAGGTGCATCAAAAAATTTGGAACCATTGCCTTCTCGTATGTGCATTGGCCATGCACCTGCAAGATCAGCATTGCCCAATGTTTTCTGTGCTAAACGAGGATCTCCTGTATAAAGCCATTGGACAGCCCAAGTCGGATATGGTCCAATCTCAGCACGGCCACCTGTATCAGGCATTGATTTAGTCCAGTTGCCAGGTTCATAAAGATCGTGGGAACTTTGCTGCCAGTCCATCCACGCATTATGAATGGTAATTTCTGAAATCTTTTTGGTAATATCATAATTAGGGAAGGCTTTTGTTTGTCTAAGATAGGCCAGGTTAGGATCAAGTTGTAAAGCAGGGAGTTCTTTGGGCAGCCAAAACTCTTTGGTCCATCGAGTCATGGAGCAATGGACCAACTCACTTTTGCTCGTATATACTAAAGAAGGATTGCTATATCCAATACTTAGCTGCAAACGATAACTTTGATCTTGGAGACATTCCGTGTTGCATATTTCCGCAATGAATCGGACACGCACTTGCTTGATCTCAGGCCAAAAACTAATGTAAAATAATGGGCGGATGGAACGATGTGAATCAAACCCAATATCAAATTTTCGTTGTGTAGAGTGGTCTTTGAGCAAAATCGTGGTACAAATTTTTCCCTTTGTCCAATAAGTAATGTATGGGTCTTTGAGCATCTCACGAGCGGAAACCACAATGGTTAGGCCATTGTGTTGAAATTCCATCTTAGCATCAAAATCAAACCCAGAATTGAGCATTTCTGCAATGCTCAAGGCTGAGTTTCCATTTTGAATCTGATCTACAAATGTAATTTTTGCCTTACGAAACGCACCCAATTTGGGCACTATAAATGACAAAATGGCATATTTTACACTGCCGTCTGACCAACGATTTTTTATGTCTGCCTGCGTTGGCAGCAATATCCCATCTAAGCTTGCTTGTGGGTCATGAAGAATTTCCCCAGGCATAAACACTCTTCCAATTTGGATAGGATATTTTTCAAGCGTTTGGCCTAATTTTTCTTGAATGAGCACATAGTTTTCAAGCGAGATTGCTGGAGTCAGTAGAAAAAAAACGATGCAATAAAATATAATCAACCTTATCATAAATCATCCTTGGAGAAAAAAAATGTGTAATTATATGGAAATTGCCGATCTTCTGTTTTTATTTGTGGCTTTAGATACACAAGGCAATGTAGCCATGATCAACCAAAAATGTGCTTCTACGTTAGGTTATTCTCAAGAAGAAATTTTGGGCAAAAACTGGTTTGATGTTGCAATTCCAGCCTCTCAAAGAAACCAAGTGCGCCAAGTTTTTAGCAAAATTATCGCAAACATGACAATCGAAGTGGAATTCTATGAAAATGCTGTTTTAACTAAAGAACGAAAAGAGCGTATCATTGCTTGGCATAATGCTGTCTGGCGTAAAGAACCCGGAACAATCTTGGGAGTATTAGGATTTGGAGAAGACGTTACAGATCGTGTGAATGCTGTAAAATCTGCTTATGAAAGTGAGCAAAAATATCAAACTCTTTTAGACACCTCTGTGGATGGAATTATTGCTATAGACACTCAAATGAATATTCAACTCTGGAATAAAGGAGCAGAGCGCATTTTTGGATACACGAAGGAAGAAATCATTGGCCAATCCCTGCTGACAATTGTGCCTCAAAAATATTGGGAAATCAAAAAGAAAAAATTTTTCGAATATCAAATTTCGGGAAAAGGGCTGGCTATTGGCAAAACATTAGAATTGGAAGGCATTCATAAAAGTGGAAAAGAAATCTATATAGAACTTTCGCTTTCTTCTAGGGAGCAAGCAGGGGCATATATTGCCACAGCCATCGTACGTGACATCACAGAACGCAAACTCATTACCAAACGCAATGAGCATCTTACTTGTGTACTCAACGCCATACGCCAAATTGGACAATTGATCGCACGAGAGAAAAACCCTGCAAATTTGTTACAGTCGGCCTGCGATCTTTTAGTCCAAGCACGTGGATATTTTTGGGCATGGATTTTTTTTCAAACCGAACATCACTTATTTGTCAGCACAAAAAATACTCCTATGGATGTAACCAAACTCCAAAAATGGGTCGAACAGCTCCCATTGCCAGCTTGCATCCAGCAAACGTTATGCCGTAGTGAGCCATTAACCATGTCTGCTCATATTTGCAATCAACATTGCCAATTAGGTGCCTGGGCCAATGCTGAAGCAAATCGAGTGATGCTTGTACGATTGGAATATAGAAATCAGATTTATGGTGTACTTTCCGTATTGCTCACGGCTAATTTTATTGTGGATCAAGAAGAGCAATCTTTATTGCAAGAATTAGCGACTGATATAGCTTGTGCTTTGTATAATATTGAAATTGAAACACAACGTCATCGTTTTGAAGAAGAATTAAAAAAATCCAAAGAACAAGCAGAAGCGGCGAGCCAGGCAAAAAGTGAATTTTTAGCCAATATAAGCCATGAAATCCGGACACCCATGCAAACTATTATTGGCATGGCAGAACTACTTCAAGATACAGAACTTACAGAGAAACAGCATGAATATGTGGCCACATGCAAACTCGCAAGTGAAATGCTTTTGGAAATATTAAATTCTATCTTAGATTTTTCGCGAATTGAAGCTAATAGAGTTGTCTTGGAAGCCAGAGCTTTTGAGTTAGAAACTGCAATTCAAAAAACGATTCATTTATTCTTGCCCAAAGCCAATGAAAGGCAACTAGATATCATTTACTCCATAGGAGCAGAAGTGCCGCATCGAGTGATTGGCGATGAGCTATGGCTCATTCGGATCCTCATGAATCTCGTCGGCAATGCCATTAAATTTACAACCCAAGGCCATGTTTGCATTAAAGTTGCCAGACACACCCAAGATTTTCTTTTATTCACTGTGGCTGATACTGGTATTGGAATTCCACAGGATAAAATTCACAAAATTTTTGAAGCATTTCAACAAGCAGACTCTTCTACCACTAGAAAATACGGAGGGACTGGTTTAGGACTTAGTATTTGCAAAAAGATTGTTGAACTCATGCATGGACAGATTTGGGTAGAAAGCCAGATTGGGCACGGAAGTACTTTTTATTTTACTGCACAATTAGTCCTTCCAACATACCTAAAAGAAGAAGATTCCAAACCCATCGAACTCTGGCCCATGCACCTTCTTTTAGCTGATGATTGTGAAGACACGAGTTTCTTAATCAAAGAACATCTCCAAAAAACTTGTCTGACACTCGATCGAGTGGAAAATGGAATGCAAGCAGTGGAGGCAGTCAAGCACAACACATACAATCTCATTTTGATGGATATGCAGATGCCTGAGATGGATGGATACACTGCAACTCGACATATCAGATCTTGGGAAACTCAATTTGAGCATAAGCATATCCCAATTTTAGCGTTAACCGCAAATAATTTGATCGAAGACAACCAAAAATGCCTGGATGCAGGTTGCGATCATTATTTGTCCAAACCTTTTAAAATGAGAGAATTACTTCAAGCCATTGCTGCTATGGCAAACCAAGATTTTTCCAAGAAAAATCAGTGATTTCATAAAATTTGCCTTGATCATTCTGAGATTTTTTGCTACAATGAGTTAACCAATGATACCATAGTCTTTTAACTTTATTTTATTACAAAATAATGGAGGCCGCCTTTCTGCCCTGGGGCAATGTTGTTAAATGAAGCGTTAACCCCTTGCTCCATAAAGGAGACAGATTTTTGTGCGGAAAATTCGATGAAGAAGTATTCCTGGATCACGATCATCGCTTTGATTTGGATTGCCTTTCTTCCGATGATGACAATTTTGTGTGCCCAGGAGAGTTTGGATACATCAGTGACAGAAGAAACAACGCAGCAAGACGAATCATTCATTGGGTTGATTAAGGCATCCGGGGTTATTGGAATGATCATTATCTTGCTTTCTGTGGTTGCCTTAGCATTTATCATCGAAGATTTCGTCAGCCTACAATATAAAAAATTGATTCCATCTGAAATATTGGATGATATTGAAAAATTATTGGATGAAGAAGCTTATGAAGATGTCCTCGAGCTGTGCAACACAGAACCGTGCCTTTTGACAGCACCTATGGGAGCTGCTATGGATCAGAAAGCGAATGGATTTGAGCGTATGTCCAAAGCAGCCCAAAATTCAATCGAAGAGGAAGTTGTCAAGCTGCAACAAAAAATCTCTTGGCTTCAACTAATCGCTGCCCTTGCACCTATGCTTGGCCTACTAGGTACAGTTTGGGGCATGATTTTGGCTTTCCAACAAATTGCCGCTATGACACGCGCGCCCCAGCCCAGAGACTTAGCTTTTGGAATTTACCAAGCATTGATGACCACATATTTGGGCCTCATTGTCGCGATTGCTTGCTTAGTGCTCTATTTTTACTTTCGCAACAAAGTAGTGCGTATCACCATGGAGCTATCTGGTATTGTAGAAGAGATGCTAGACCGTTTCCGTAGATAGGCTCAGTTTGCTTGATGAAGCAATATCATTTGGCAAAAAAATATCTTATCTCATTATGCCATTTGGGATGCCAAAACTTTTGTATGGCTTAAAAAAAGCCCAGGACTGATTTTGTCGTAGGATAGCAATATCAAAGCCATACACACAGATGTGTTCAAACAAGCTGGTCTTCCCAAAAATTTTTAACGGAGTCTGTTATGTCCCCAGCAGCCAAAAAAATCCCCGAAGTAGGGATAGACATGACACCCATGATTGACGTGGTATTTCAACTTCTCATTTTCTTTATGCTCGTCAATCATATGGTGCAAGTAGAACGCGCAGAGCTGGAATTGCCTCTTGCTGACAAAGCTATAGAACAAGAAGCCACAGGTACTAAGCAATTGGTCATCAACATCTATAAGAATGAAAAAATTGAAATTGCATCCCAAATGATCACCTGGAAAGATTTATCCATCATTTTGGAAAAGGAATCCTTAATCTCTCGTGATGCTGAAAATACCTCGACTCGAACGGTTTCTATACGTGCAGATATTCAGGCACCCTACGAAGTCATTCAAAAAGTGATGGTGGAATGCGCGCGGCAACGGATTTATAAAATTTGCTTTGAAGCAAAAATCCCTGAAAAAATAGCCACCACGCCCTAAAAATGAGGAATATATGGCAGTTTCCAATAGTATAAAATCAGCCGTTGAGCAAGAAATCCAAATAGACATGACACCCATGATTGATGTAACATTCCAGCTTTTGATTTTTTTTATGTGTACTCTGAACTTCAAAACCATGGAAGGTATTTTGCCAGCTTATTTGCCTAAAGAAGTTGGATTATCTGCTGGAGTGGCCCAAGCTAGCCCATTAGAGCCTGTGCGCATTAAATTGCTCAAAACTACCCAAGGAGTTGAGGTCTGGGTAGGCAGCCAACAATTCATTGGTGAAGCAAAATATAAACAACTTTTTAATCAGCTCCAAGCCCAAGTTTTGAAAATACACACAGCGAGTTTAGGCAACTTGCCTGTTATCATTGACCCTGAAATCAATGTAGAGTTTCAAGATGTGGTGCATGTCCTCAATGCGTGTCGAAAAGTACAATCTTTGCCAGAGGGTGAAATGATTGAGATTAGGTTTTCAGCTAAGGCATTGGTAGAAAGGCAGTGATATGCTGCTGAAAGAGAAAATGCCAAGCCCACGAGTGCAGACTATTCTTTGGGTGTTTGGACTCACTAAAATTTTCTGCTTAGTCTGGTTTCAACCTTTATGCAGCGAATTTACAGATTATCAATATCCTTTGCTGGAGCTCACCAGGCAAGGATATTTCCCATTTTTAGACTACTGGTTAGAATATCCACCACTATTTGCATGGCTTGCAGTAGGAATATATTGGCTCAGCCAACTAATGCCATTGGGCAGTAGCGGCCCAAGTGCGTATGGCCTATATATGGGAATTTTGATGATCATTGCAGAAGTTAGTATGCTCTATTTCCTCTGGTATATTGCAAAGAAATTATATTCAGAATTTCATGCAGAACGCATTGCTTGGATTTATGCAGGTCTGTTCACTTCATTTTTTGCAATAGAGGCATTCTTTGACAGCCTTCCTGCAGCCATGATGCTGGGAGCCTTGTATTTCCTTTGGGTCAAGGATCGTCCTTATTTAGCTAGCTTTTGCATCGCGCTTGGAGCAGGCATCAAACTCATTCCCATTATCTTGATTCCTGTGCTTTTCCATAAAAAAAAGCAAATAGGTCCTTTGCTGATGACTGGTATATGGCTAAGTCTATTTTTTATTCCATTACTATGGTATCGCCCAGGCTGGAGTACGACTTTTTTCCGCGTGAGCTTAGAGCGGCCCCCGTGGGAAACAATATGGGCCATTGCGGATCAAGAATTTGGATTTGGCTATTTAGGGCCAATCCCAGACGAAACAATGCCGATTCGCAGCACTGAGGAATTGCTTGCCTTACGCACCCAATCCAGATTTTCAACTGATGTTTCGTTTTTGCTACCAACATCCATTAGAGTCAAGATCATTTATGCTATTGCCACCCTGGCGTTTTTAGGCATATTTTTATATAGTTGGCAAAAAGCCAAATCAAAGGCAGATATTCAAAGTTGGTTTGGTTTTGCAGCCTTGATCATCGTGTTGTTTTTTATCCATACAAAAGGCTGGAGCCCTCAATTTATCACGTACGTGATCCCTATTTTGCTTTTAGCGTTCCCAGACAAAATTCATCTCATACTTTTGCTCATTCTCATCAATTTTATTGAAATGCCCATTTGGGTATTTCGTTGGCCTGAAAATCGCTGGCTGCTTTGTTCTGTGGTTTTAAGCCGTACTGCTGTACTTGCCTATTTTGCATATCAAATTTGGCAACGATTTTTTCAAAAACTGGATCTTTGGACGCAAGAATCCAGCTTATCGAAGGAATCCACACTTTGAACCCACAAGATCATTTCAAGATGGCTAAAACAAAATTAAATGCTTGGCGCAATTCTAGCTTTTCGCTCCAACCTAAAGAAAAGCGCCTTGTTATTGTGTTAATAGGGCTTGTGTGTGGGCTTACCTGCATGTTGTATTTTTTACATCAAACTCAGCAAAAGCACCAGACCAAGCCAGATTTGGTAGCTATTCCTTGGCAACATTTAGATGTGCCTCAGCATGCTTCTTTGATGACACCAAAACCATTTGAAAAGCAGCCTGAGATTTTAGCCAACATTAACGACGATGCATTTTTAGAAACGGCAGAATTCGATTACCTAATTCATCAAGCTTTAGCCATGCAGCCCAGCAGCTCTTCAGCAACATGTCTGGTTTGGAAAGATTTTTCATCCTCGCAAAAACGCAAGCAAATGCGTGGGGAAAAAATCCGAATCCAGGGTTTTATCAAAGACCTGCGTAAAAAAGAACTAACCGGCCAATCCGCTGAAGCAAGAGGTATTGCTGGAAGAATTTATTGGCAAGCTGCATTTTTAGATATTGAAAATCACTTGCATTTCATCGCTTTTACACAATTCCCAAAGAAAATTGGCCCGAATGACCTAGTTGAAGTAGATGCCTATTTTTTTAAACTTTGGGAATATCAAAGCCAAACTGAACGTAAGACACAAGCGCTTGTTTTTATTGGACAAAAACTTCAAAAAGCCCATTTACCAACTTTCAAAGCCACAGGCATTTATGATATGGCTTTGTTCACAGGCTGTTTGCTTATTTTGATTGGCTTTGTTGTATTTTTTGCATATCGGCTAGATCAACGTTTTTTGAGCTATCTGAAAAAAAAATCATAAAAATATTTTGATATACAATTCGCTATTGCTAGAATTGTGCATGATTCTTTTTTTGTGTTAGAAAGGTTCTCCTTATGGCAAAATACAAAATTGCCTGGTTGCCAGGTGATGGAATTGGTAAAGATGTGCTAGATGCGACTAAGATCGTGCTAGATCAATTACAATTGGATGCTGAATATATTCACGGCGATATTGGCTGGGAATTCTGGTGCAAAGAAGGCGATGCATTGCCAGTTCGCACCATTGAATTACTTCAGAAAACCGATGCTGCTATGTTTGGTGCCATCACATCCAAGCCAGTCAAAGCCGCTGAAAAAGAGCTTAATCCTGCAATGCAAGGCAAAGGTTATGTCTATCGTTCTCCGATCGTGCGCATGAGGCAACTCCTTGATCTCTACATCTGCCTTAGACCATGCAAAGCCTATCCAGGCAATCCATTGAATTATAAAGAAGGCATTGATTTTGTTGTTTTTCGTGAAAATACCGAAGATTTGTATGCAGGCGTTGAATTTGGCCCTGTTCCAGCAGAATTGAGCCAAGTGCTAGCCAAGCTTAGCAAAAATTTTGACCCATTCAAAGACTTGCCTTTAGATAAATACGCAATTTCATGCAAGGTCAACACAGCCGCTGGTTCTGAACGCATCATTCGCGCAGCCTTTGAATATGCGCGTAAATTCAAACGTCCTAAAGTCACTGTAGTACATAAAGCCAATGTAGTACGTGCCACAGATGGCTTATTCCTTGATATTGCCAAGGAAGTGGCTAAGGCATATCCTGACATCCAAATGGACGATGCCAATGTGGATGCAATGTGCATGTGGCTTTTGAAAAGCACAGCAAATTACCATGTGCTGGTAGCACCCAACCTGTATGGTGATATCATCTCTGATTTGTGCGCCCAATTGGTCGGTGGCCTTGGATTTGGCTGCTCCGGCAATATTGGTGTGAAACGCGCTGTGTTTGAACCAACCCACGGCTCTGCACCTAAATACGCTGGAATGTACAAAGTGAACCCAATCGCTAGCATTTTAGCGGCTAAGATGATGCTGGAATGGCTTGGAGAAGCTGAGAAAGCCACAGCCCTGGAAGCCTCAGTCGCAGCCGTGATCAAAGAAGGCAAAGTTCGTACCTATGATATGGGCGGCATTAGCAGCACATTAGACATGGGCAAAGCAATTGCTGCAAAATTGTAATTTTCTAAAACAAAATTTGTCGCACAGGTTGTGCGACAAATTTTGTAATGAGCTTCAATCAACAACTTAGGTGGATTTGCGAAAATTCTAACTTGTTGTGCTAGAATATACTAAAAAAAGATCGTTAATCTGTATCAATCAAAAAAATTCGCTCGGAAA
>JAKLHB010000509.1 GCA_022710345.1 Planctomycetota bacterium | reverse complement strand
AACAACGGACCAGATATTTGGTGCGCTAAAGCTTTGTCGACAATTTTTAAGGCAACCCTGCGAATTTCGAATAGTATTAAAAAAGAATCTCGTGTTAACTATGAGGATTTGTTTGCTCCATTTTTAGAATTAGAAAAATTACAAAGATTGCAAAAATTATAGGAATGATTTATGCTCGAGTTAATTTTGGTAGCCAACTATAAGCCAGAAGGCGCTTATGTGCCATTAGACAGCATCACTCGTTTAGTGGATGCCAGCTATCTTCCATTTTTGGATATGCTGGATGAAACCCGTTGGCCAGTGGTGCATTGTTTTAATGGTTCAGTACTTCACCAATTATCTAAAAATCATGCTTATTGGATTGAAAAACTTCATTATTTAAACAAAGCAGGTTGTGCAGAGTTATGTACCAAGGGATTTAGCGATGCATTCTTGAGCCAACTGCCCGAGAGCGATATTCGGGAACAGTTGATGGCGAGCCATGAAATAGAAATTCAGGTATGGTCAAAGCCAGGCCCTGGATTTTTAGCCGCTGAAGGGATGCTGGATCCATTGGCAGCTACGATGCTTCAGGAAAACGGCATCCAATGGGCTATTCTTTCTTCGAGACTATTTCCTAGCACAATCAACGCCGATGCTAAGCATCACGTGCTTTCTATTTCGGGTATACAAAAAGATCAATACTTGCCTGTGATTAGTATATGGGATGATGCCCAGTTGATGGACCAGCTTATTGATGTTTTTTTAGGCAAGCTGGATGCTAAGACTTTGGTCAATTATATTTTTAAGCAAACTAAACAAATGGAACAACCCATTGTTGCACTTTCTCTCCCAATGGAGCTTCCGTTGTTTGTTGAGGATCCAACACCCATTTTCCAAAGATTCCGTTTTTTCCTACAATGCTTGGAAAGAGCCACGCCCATAGAAATTATTCCTGTAGCGCGTGCACTTGAAAAACTCCAAGAAGTTGGCAAAAGACGAGTGATGATGTATCAAGAAGCATTATATTTACGTCGCTTAAATTATATGCTGGAAACAACCAGGCATGCAATCTATCAAGCCATGCAAAAAAATCCTAAATCCCCATTGCTGATCTCAGCGCAAAAAGAATTATTACTTGCAGAAGATTGTGAAGCGATCCAGGTTTTTCAAGCCCCGACATCCAAAGAATCAGGGTTCTTTAGTGTTTTCGCTCGATATACTCAAGCCTGCGAAAGAGCACGATTAGCCTATCGTCAAGCAATAGAAGCAATGGCCGCACCTATAACTGAATTGTAAAGGAGATTGAGTTGAAAAAATTGTATTTGGAAATTGTATTATTTTTGGTTATATCCTGGATCTCAGGATGTGTTCCTTGGGCCACAGAAGAAGATGTTCAAGCAGCAGAAACAACCTCTTCTTCTATACCACCAAGCAATGCTGTAGAGCAAGCCCAGTATTGGATTCAGCATAATGAACCTGCTAAGGCTATAGAGCTACTTCAGCAAGAAATCGCAAAAAATCCTGCAGATAGCCATTTATACTATGTTTTAGGATTAGCGTATAATGCACAAGGCAACTTTAGCGAAGCCCTGAATTGCTATCGCCAAAGCCTTGAAAAAAATCCAGAAGCTAAGGAAGCTTACTTATCTGCAATGCATGTCTATCGTGTTATTTTGACAGATATCCGCAAGGATGCAGATAAAATTGCATTGCAAAAAGAAACAGCCAAAGAGGAAGGCAATGAGCAGATCGGAGATTTGCAAAAACAATGGCAAGACATTGTAGAACGCCGTGCTCACCTTTACCTTGAACAGGCTCAATTTTATTTGATATATCAAAATATCGAAATGAATATTGCGGTTTTTCCAGAGCTAGAGGCCCATTTACGAGATACCCAAGACCTGATCAAAGAGATCGAAGAAAGTCATACCATGCCTCCTAGAAAGCTGGAGACGATTCAAAACCCGCTGTTCGATGAAATCCTGCAAATGCGCAGCACGATTTCTAAAAAACATATTAGATGCCTACAGACTTTTTCAGATCAAGAAGCCAGCAAACGAAATTTTAGCAAAGCAGTGAATATTCTGAAAGATGCTGATGCCCAAATCAGTAAATTCTATCGAGAAGAAAATCCAACTGCTGAAGTATCCTTGCTCAAACACGACTCTGAAATCCAGACCCTGGCTCAAGAAACCCATCAAAAAATGGTGCAACGAATGCAAGAATCCTTGGCAGTCCATGTCCAAAATCGTGCGAATTTTCAAAAGCTTCAATTTGGGACACAAGCTGAAGAAGAAAACAAAACGATTGAACAACTGTCTGAAAACATCGTTCAATTGCATATCCAAGCATTGTGGCGATTCCAGAATATCCCGAAAGAGCAAGCCATCGAACATTCCAGCATGATCCCTGTCTATGAACGACTCTTGCCGGAATTATCCAAAAAAGGCGAATATCATTATCGTTTAGCCAGGTGTTATGCAAAGCAAGGAAACAAAGC
>JAKLHB010000508.1 GCA_022710345.1 Planctomycetota bacterium | reverse complement strand
AGGGAAGCCCGTGAAATTTCAATTGCAACAAAACGCAAATACTCGCTACAAATCACGCTGGACGAATGTAAGAAAGCCAAGAAATACTTGGAAGCCTTGACATTGATTGGATTTTTCCCAGATTTACAAACCACGCCAGAATTTCAAGCGCAAAGCAGTGAATTTCTAAGATTGCAAAAAGAATGCGAAGAAGCCAAAGCCAGGGAATTGCAAACCCAAATCACAACCACGATCCAGAGCCCAGAGCAAGAACATGCCCAAGAAGTGGAAATGCAGAAAAAACAGCGATTGGAACAAGAACAAGCCATTCGTGATCAGCATATCAATGCCATGAAACGTTTGGTGCAAAGCGGAGAATTGATCAATGCATTAAGATACTACGAAACCCACTTTCCAAAAAAATTCAAAACCAGCGAGACCCAGGCCCATCGAGACCAGATATGGAATGAACTGAATAAAAAAGACATGGCTTGCATGCAGGAACTCAAAAAGCAAGGCAAATGGAGTGAAGCATGGAAATTGCTGAACGACATTGCAGATACCCAGACCAGCCCAGAATACAAAGGCCTGGCCGCAAGCATCACCATTGGCTACAGCACGATTCAATGGGCCCAAGGGCAGTACAAAAGAGCACTGGAGATATGCGAACAAGGACAAAAGTTAAGCGAAGGAAATCCTGAGCTAGAAAAACATATCGCACGAATCCAAAGCCATTGGGAAGAAATAAAGCCATTGCTGCAACAGCTTCAACAAGCTGCACAAAGTATGCTCATGGACCAAGCCTGTGATGCACCACAAATAAATGCCTTGTTCGAAATCTACCAGAGCCTGCAGGCCCAAAAGGGTAAAGCAAAAATAGTTGCACCCAGCATCACAAACCCAGAATTAAGCGCAGCCATGAAAAAAACGCCAGAATGGATCGAGGCAGTGGAAAGAACACCATGGGTTGTTCCTGTGCCAAAAAAGTCACTGAAAATTGTAGCCATGATCCAGAAGATTGTAGCCATAATCCAGAAAACACCGGAACTATTGGGAGCGCTCGAAGAATCGCCAGAGATTATGGCAATGCTCGAAAAGTCACCAGAACGAGTGCCTACATTGATTCAATTTCCTGCGGCTGCTCCAATTTTGAAAAAATTTCCCAACCTTGATCCAATTTTAGGAAAAGCATCAGAGATTGGCATGAGCTTTTTGCGAGTGGCATCGTATACCTGTGGTAACTTGAGCAATGAGATGCTGGAGCTCCAACATGCCCAAACCGGCCTAGAGTTTGTGCTGATCCCAGGCGGGACGTTCGAGATGGGAAGCAATGATGGATACCCTGATAATACAGCACCAATGCACCAGGTGCACCTATCGCCGTATTTCATGAGCAAAACATTGGTGACACAAGCAGTATGGGAAAGGATCATGGACACCAATCCATCAAAGTTCAAAGGAGACGATCATCCTGTAGAAACTGTTTCTTGGAATGATTGCGCGAAATTTTGTAAAAAAGTCGGTCTATCCCTTCCCACCGAAGCCCAATGGGAATATGCTTGCCGTGCAGGAAGCAAAACGCGCTGGTGCTTTGGAGATGACGAGGCACAGTTGGAAGAATACGCATGGTATGATAAAAATTCAGGCAACCAAGCCCATCCCGTAGCGCAAAAAAAGCCGAATGCGTATGGATTGTATGACATGCACGGCAATCTTTGGGAATTGTGCGAGGATGCCTATGAAACTTATCAAAGTGTTCCTCTAATTGATCCCTGTAACCATGAAGGTGAAGGTGCCGACCACGTTCGACGTGGCGGCTCGTGGGGCAATACTGCCGGGTGCCTGCGCTCTATCTTCCGTGATCGAAAAGATGCCGGTTTCGCTGATGTCAACCTGGGTTTTCGAGTTGTAGCTAGACCATGAGTTTTTAGGCTACCCTCCATCCTTATTTCCTTATTCTCTTCGCCCTGCCTCTTCAGCAATCACAAGCAAGAAAAGCAAAGCCAGACCGAACTTGGCCAATGGAGTAGGCTGGCAAGTGTAGATTTTTCATTCATTCCGTGAACCCAGATGAGCCTGCATATACATAATATTTTAAGAAGCAGCATGTTATGTCTTTTTGAAATGATCGTCGTTTGCATTCGGATGCCAGCCGGAAAGTTTGTTTTATTCCGGAGAGTTTGTTTTATTCCGGTCGCCCCTACACGCGCGTATGACATCAAGAATGCTTTATTTTATACTTGTTGGGTATGATCATCCAATACAACCGGCCGAAGAAACCTACACTTGCCAGCGGCTCGTGGGGCGATGCCGCCGGGTGGCTGCGTTCTGCCGACCGTGACGGGGACGACCCCGGCAGCGCCTTCAACTCCTGGGGTTTCGGGTTTTGGCGGGCAGGCCATGAGTTTTTAGGCTCCCCTTTATCCTTATTTCCTGATGCTCTTCACCCTGCCTCTTCATCAACCGAAAAGAAGAAAAGCAAAGCTAGACCGAACCTGGCCAACGGAGTTAGGCCA
>JAKLHB010000507.1 GCA_022710345.1 Planctomycetota bacterium | reverse complement strand
GCGGCCGAATACGACGACACCAAGCTGGTGGCCGAAGTTGTTGCTGTAGCCACGGTAACCCGCATCCAACACGGCGCTTTCGAAGGCGTTCATATAGGCGTCACCGGTCAGGTTGTTCGGGATCGTCTGTTGGATGGTTTGCGCTTCGTGCGCATGACCCACAATCATTGCGTTGCATTGAGCTTGGATCAAAAGACTTTGCACATAAGCTAAATCAAATCTAAGCACACGCTCGGATTTTTTTTGGACATAAGATTGGCTAATGCGCCTTAATTTACGGCCAATAGCAACCGCAATCCAACTCGGTAGAATTTTGGTGATTTGCTGGATCCAAAAACTACGCAAGATACGACGAAATCGCTGATACCCTTGATCTGCTGTGCATAAGCCATCCCCATGATAGAGCAAAAACCTCTGTCCTGCACAAGCCACCACAGACCCTTCCAAAGCCACACGGCCGCCTTTTTTCAGCCAAAAATGTGGAAATAAAAAATCCCGATTGCCTGGCAAAAAATAAAATTCTGAAGCAAACACCTTCAATTCCTTCAGAAAAGCCGCAATCGTAGGAATACGCGCTTGCGCTTGCCCTACCCAAAAATTAAAAAGATCCCCTAAAACATAGACCTGCGCATTTTGCTCCCGCGCATATTGCAGAAACCGAATGAAGCTCGCCATGCGATCTGGCTCTGCAAGATCCAAATGCAGGTCTGCAATGAAAAATACAACACGATCTTGTGACATAGATGAAACCCAAAGATAAAGTATAAGATGGAGTTGTGCCATCAAAAAATCTAAGAACGTTTTTTCAACTGCGAAAAAGTGCAGTAATGTAGAAATAAGAAAGAGAGCAGATAGCTGTCACCGAAAACTCATTGTTTTTTGATTTTATGTTATTCATGATAGCCAATCATAACATCTTTTTGGAAAACCGTGACAAAAATCATCCCAAAATCTTTTTTAGCTAACATCCCATTTCAACGGCTAGGACTAAAAGCGGTCAAAAGCTTCTGGTTCTAGCCGGCTTTATTCCTACGCCATTTCAACGGCATACCATGAACCCCGCTCTATCTTACCAAGTTTTAGGTGTGTGTTATATGTTTTTTTCTGTCAATTAGTATCATTTCTTATCAATTTGCCACAACATACGTTAAGAGTAAAATTTGGTGGTGAATGAAAAAAAATTTTATTTTCATTTAACCTTTGTTCTTTTTTTGCGTCTTACCTTCCAGACTGTTGGCAAAAAAATATTTTAGCGAGTAGTTTGCGTATGGAAGACCATGTTTTGGTTCAGCAATTTCAGCAAGGAAAGCACGATGTCTTTGAGATATTGGTAGAACGGTACAAAAAGCGACTTTATGCCTTTGCTTTCAAATTGGTGCAAAACCACCACGATGCAGAGGATCTTTCTCAGGAGACCTTCCTACGAGCATATACCAGCCTCGACCAATTTCGGGGCGAAGGAAGTTTTATTTCCTGGCTTTTTACCATCACCGTCAATACCTATCGAAGTCTCAAACGGAAAAAGTCTTTCAAAATCGTGGATATGGAAGTAGAAGAAGTGATGCAAGTGCCGACAAAAGAAAATGACGTAACCCATAATTTTAGCAATGAATTGCAAGCGTTGACCAAAACAGCGATTGAAAAATTGCCTCCGAAACAGAAGCTCATCTTAATCCTGCGTACTTTTGAGCAACTCAGCTATCAGGAAATAGCTCAAATCACAGGAATCTCCCAAGAGTCGGTGAAAGCCAATCTATCTTATGCTCGTCAAAATTTGCGTAATCAATTACAGGAATTAATGCAATGAAATGTAAAATAATTCGAAACCATTTATCCGCTAAATTAGACGGAGAGATTACTCCTGCATTCGATGCAATGATTGAGGAACATCTTATGCAATGTGCAGCCTGCCGCCGGGAGTGGGAAATGATTCAGAAGCAAGATGCTTTATTACGAAGCTTGTCATGGGAGGAGCCAGGGGAGGAGTTTTGGGCCAACTATGTTTCGAAGCTCAAACAAAGGCAGGCACATCCTGTCCATTTTAGATTTCCGGCTAAAGCTGTTTGGATCTATGCAACGGCTGCCTCGTTGCTCCTTGGTATGACTTTGGTTTTATGGCTGAATTTTTTCCTACAAAATACAGGAATCATAGAACAACCTCAGCCCGAGCTTGTTGCGCAAGCGGCAGAGAAAGCATGGGAAGAAAAAGTGCTATCCAATACCTTGCAAGGTGATCCATCGGCCATGCAAGAAATTATCCAATTTTATTCCAGCCATCCATGGAAGATTCCGTATGACCGTATTCTAATCGCTGCCCAAGATGCCCAAAAAGAGATACATGCCCTGGCACTTTTGGGATCTTTCAAAACTTTCCAGGCATACAAAATCGTATGCAAAATTTATGAAATGGGCCACGAAAAAAAACTAGCATTGCAGACCTTAGCGAAAATGAATCCGAGAAAATCTTTGCCAATTCTTGTAGATGCAATTCTGAACAAGGAAACGAATCGTTATGCAC
>JAKLHB010000506.1 GCA_022710345.1 Planctomycetota bacterium | reverse complement strand
ATATAAAGCACTTGCATTATGCATTTTTATTGCAAGGATTGTAAAATTTGCTTTCTGTGTTACTACAGAAACCTCTGCTTATTGAAACCGATCTTTTATAAATTGGCTGAAAAATTTTTTCCATTTTGCAAAAATTTTTGAAATTGTTTGCAATTTTCACCAGCTTTTACCGCAGCCACAACAAGATACTTAATAAGATGCTCACGAGTACAAAAATAGCCACAATCAATGGGATATTGGTACTAGACCGCCGTCGAGGCCTATGATATTTTGTTTTTTGTTTAGGAATAGCAACTGTCTCTTTTGCAACATGTTCTTGATCATCTATATACGGCTCATTTGCCAAATTTTCAATAATGGCTGTTGTTGCAAACTCTTCTTCCGATTGTTCTGGCGTTTCTGGTGGTATATAGACAGCTTCTGGCTGAGGTTCTATGGCAAGCAGAACTGTGCTATCAACAGAGTGTTGGGGCTTTTGAATCGAGCCAGATGCTGGTTCACGATGATTTGGGAAAATTTTTTTCCCAGCTTTTTTAGAACTTTCTTCTGCGTTTAGTTTGTCCATAAAAAAGTCCTTTTTCTAAACACGCTACAGTAATGGGGATTACCACTATCGCATTGGCTCAACATTGAAAAAAGCTGCCAGCGGATAGGACAAAGATTTTTGACCAATTATTTAGTTTCGTCTGGCAAAGCTTTCCAATATGGTATCAGGATGATAAGGGCAATGCCTAAAGAGGCTGCAAAGGCAAGAAAAAGGGAATTCCATCCATATTTTTCGGAAATAATACCCGGCAGGGATCCTCCTAAAATTGCACCCAGAGAACCGCAGCCATTGATGAATCCTGCGGCAGTGGAAGCGCCTTTTTGAGTGCCAAAATCAACGGCGGCTACACCACTTAAAAGAGAATCTGGAGCATATAGAAAAAGTCCTATGCCAGCAAGCATAGCAATGATCATCCATCTCTGTTGCAAAGCAACCAAAGAATCAAAAAAAGCCACAAGCAAAATGAGTACGGCCAAACAAATCACACTGATTGGAATACGTCTTGACTGAAAAAAACGGTCCGAAAAATAACCACTCAAGACCACACCAAAAAATCCTCCTAATTCAAAGCAAATGGTGATCAAAGCAGATTCAGTCATTCCTGTTTTTAATTGTTCTGAAATATAAAGAGGACCCCAAAAAAGAATAGCATACCGTGTTGGTTTTAGACAAAAATACACAAGCCCAAGCAAAATTACCATTGGATTACTGATGACATTCCAAATGTACTGCCAGGACCCCTCTTCAGGCTCTTCATGTTGGGCCAATGTCAATTGTCCAACTGTGTTGTTTGCCTGGCTAGGGATGTTGCCTGCCCCAACCTGTTTAGAAATGGCTACAGTTTGAGAAATGGCTACAGTTTGAGAAATGCCTACATCTTCTGGTTTATCTCGTTGCAGAAGAAAAAACAAAAGCCACACAATGATCAAAACATACGCAGGTCCAAAAAAAGCATACTGCCAATTGGTAAAGTAATCTGCGCAAACTGCAGCTAGAGGAGAAGCAATCAGACCACCTACCGTGTAATTGGTGCTCCAGCAGCCCATGATGGTGCCACGCTCTTTTTGGGAAAACCAGTAGCTCAAATTTTTAGACAAGGGTGCCCATCCACTGGCTTGAAAAAAGCCTTGGACAATCCACAAAATTAGAAATGATTGCAAAAAGCAAGAAAACCCCATGCAAAAGCCAGAGAGAATAGAAATAGCAAGGCCAAATAAAATAATTTTTCGAGTGCCAAAACGATCTCCAAAAATTCCTAAGATAAATTGGCCCAATGCATAAGCAATTAAATAGCCAGCTTCAATTTGGCTCATCTGGGCTTTGGTCAATAAAATTCCATTGTCCTGCGCCATTCCAATTTTAGCAACAGAAAAAGATTTGCGGGTAAAATAAAACCCAACATAAGCAAGCCAAGTGATAAAAAAAATCTGCCATCTCCAAAATTTATATTTGAGATCCAGGGACGTTTTTTGAGAATCCATAACATTCCTTCCAATGAATGGTTGATTGAATGCTGCAATACTCCGTTATCGGCTTGGCTGATTGGCCTCTTGGAGCCATCCTGGAATGACAGAATTTGGATTAAGGATCACCAATTTTAACCAATACTCTTCATTAGTATCCGATAACTTGATTTTTATATTTTCAAGGAAAAACAAAGAAAGCATGGTGCTTGCTTCATACTTGACCATTTCATCGTCATCGCTTAATGTATTGGCATCTACATCTCCATCGGATTCCATCCATCGAACCACAATTTTGTCCCAAGGTTTCCAGGCAATTTTTCGGTTTTCAATGCCTTGATATTTTGGCTTGCCTTGGCTAAGATTGATAATATAGGGATCTGCATTGCCTTCAATCTCTATGCGAAGATACAAATAAAATCCATCTAATGTCTTATCGTTCCAGCGCTGTTTATGGGGATTTTGGCATCCATATTCTTGAATCAAAATGCTCACTTCGCGAGATGTAAAATCTTG
>JAKLHB010000505.1 GCA_022710345.1 Planctomycetota bacterium | reverse complement strand
CATGGAGGCACTATCCATGCGGTCGCATTTGCAGAAAGCCGAAATTGGGCCATTAGCAGTGATGATACTGGCACAATTTTGATATGGGATTTACAACGCATTTTACATTCTAACCCCATACTCCGTTGGATGCAGAAGCAAATCATCGCCAGGCTAAAAAGCCAGCATGGCCCTCTCACTCAAATACAGGTCAGCCTGAATGGCCAATATCTTTTGGCAAGCGCACACGATCATTCTCTCTTGGTCTGGAATTTAGACCAATACAACGAACCTCCACGGGTGTTGATCACACATCCAGACGCAGAGATTACCAAAATTGCCATTTCAAGCGACCATAAGCTAGGGATTAGCACCACAAATTCATCGCAGAATAATGTTTTTTTATGGGACCTGGCAACAGGCAATAAGCTTCTTTCCTTCACGGGAGTTCCCAAGCCTATCCAAGCCATGTCAATCACACACAACGGACGCTTTATTTTCTTAGGCAGCGAAGGCACCATTACCCTCTGGGACCTCTTGCATAAAGAAAAAATAGCCATGTTAGAAGGGCACACAGGCACAGTCTTAGACATCCAGGCAACATTAGATGGTACATTTGCCATTTCTGCAGGAAGTGATGCTACCTTACACCTTTGGAAAAACAGCTTTGTTTGGCCAGTGCTTGCCCAAGAGAGGTATTGGAAAATTTTGCCGCGCTCTAAAACTTAGGCAAAAAGCCATGTTGGAACTAACCGTGTCACCTCGATGCAAACGATAAATTTTCTGATTCTAACGAATTTTGGTCCTCACGATGTCAGATACTCAGGAATTGCTTTTCTAGCATGATCAAAAAATAAAGCTGCCATCCATTTATGGATAGCAGCTTTATTAGCAATTGCTTGCGATCATATTGCTGATCAAGTGATACTATTGCCCAACATATTGAATATAGAATGGTCCAATAAAAGATGTTCCTGCAACAATTTGCCAAGTATCAGTACCACCTGATGTCCAGCCGCCCATCTCAGAATAACCGCCGAGCATATATTTTTGGCCAGGATATAGATAGAATCTTTTGGTCACTCTATTCCATCCTTTGAAAGGAAGTGTTTGGACACCACTAGGCTGGTTCATATAACTTTCACCCAAAGCAACAGCTTCATAGCCTTGACCATCAATCATAACTCCGATATTGCGATACATGTAGGTTTCACCATTGTATCCACAGGCAAATTGGAAATAGCCATCGCTGTAAACATTAGCTGTGATTTCATACCAACCCTGCATGGAAGGATAATAGCTTGTCTTGATCCAGCATCGAGAACTTGCCATGCCCCAAGCATAGGAGCTGCTAGATTGGAACACATACCCAGTTGCTCTTCCATACGCATCTTTTTGCCAATCCGCTTGTTTAATATAACCAGTGCCTTCCATCCAACGTTCCACAAGCCCCATTTCATAAGGAGGCCGCATTTCGCTATATCCATAAGCTTCTCTAACCAAAGCTGAAAGTTTTTTGCTCACTTCTTGCTGCATGTTGGATGGGACAGATATTGTCGTCTTTTTGGCCTGCTTTACTTGTTCAGGTGCGGCTTTCATGGATTCAGCACCCAAGGGTTTGTTAGGAACAGGTTTTTTCATTGTAGGGCCAGCAGGTTGAGCAAATGCAGACAAAACTATTGAAATTGCCACAACTAGGATCATAAAATTACGAATCATAGAAGTCTCCTTTGAATTCAAATTTAAATTGCTTAAATAATTTTTAGAGATTCCAGGCTAAGATCATTCAAGCATAATCCTTACAGCAATCCTGCAAGGATTACCAATGATTTTGGAATCAGCATTGCAGAGATTATGGAATAATTCTAGCAAAAAGTCAAACAGAATTCTTAAGCTTGTATCCATAACACCATCCTTTTTTAGAATTTTTTATGTTTTACGTTATGGATTTTCTTTGCAAATTCAATCACTATTTTAATTTTCTTATAACTCTTTAAAATCTAAAATTAGCTTGACAAAAGAAAAAACAAGAATAAAATCAGCAGTGATGCTTATGGAGAAGTTCTCCACTTAAGCAATATTGGCATATGGGGATAGCGAAATAAGATGCTGTTTATCTAAGCTCTATAGACAAATAGAGGCATCATTTTGTATATTCGTAGTTACTCACTCACTGAAATGAAAAGTAATTGTCCATAAAATAAATTTTGGGAGGCTCAGAGAGATTATGAATTTACAAATCGAGATTGAGAAAGAAGAAGATGGAAGGTGGATTGCAGAAGTGCCTTCTTTGCCAGGTGCTTTAGTTTATGGGCAAACATATGAAGAAGCTATTGCTCATGTAAAGGCATTAGCTTTACGTATTCTAGCAGATCGTATAGAAAATGGAGAAGAAGTCTCTCAAATCCTGAATGTTTTTGCGGTGGTATCATGAGCAAATGGCCAGCTACAAAAGCTAAACGACTATAGCTGCATTACTACGAAAGACAAACCTGAAGAAGGGCATACTGATTCGATATGCGGACGATTTTGTAATCCTCACGGATACAGAAGAAGA
>JAKLHB010000504.1 GCA_022710345.1 Planctomycetota bacterium | reverse complement strand
GGCAATTTCTGTTTGAGGGCTTTGGAAATATGCTTGAATGTCTTTTTTCATCACTCTGCCACCCGGACCTGTGCCAGTTACTTCATTGAGGTTAACGCCTAGTTCTTTTGCCATGGCTCTTGCTACAGGCGTGGCCAAGGCTTTTGGAGGTTTTGAAGAAGGTTGCGATTCACTATCTATTGGTGTTGCTTCATTGCTAGCAGGAAGGTAAGCTCCATCGCCTGCAACTTCCAGAGTTCCTACTACTCCAAATCCTTTTTCTCCCAATGGTTCTTGTGTTTTGCCTGCTGGCTTTTCATGGGCAAGACTTTGGGCTTCTTGAGGAGAAATTGTGCCAATTTCAAGCTCTACCAAAGGATCTTCTACATGAATGACATCACCAATTTTTCCGAAACAATTGACCACAATTCCTTGCCTAGGAGATGGGATATCAGCCACAACTTTATCAGTTTCCATCTTGACCAGGGATGTTCCAGATTCTATGTTTTGCCCTTTTTTTACATACCACTCGAGGATTTTTCCTTCTGAGATACCTTCGCCAATGTCTGGAAATTTGAATATAAAACGCATATATTCCGCTCCTCGTGGATTAATATTCCACTAATTTCTTGATTTCATAGAAAACCCGCTCTGCAGAATAGAAATAATGGTGCTCTCCCTTGGGATAAGGCACGATTGTATCGAAACCTGCAAGCCGAGTAGGTGGAGCTTCAAGGCTTAAGAATGTATCTTCCACCACTATGCTCATCAATTCAGCAGCAACACCAAAACTTCCGGGGCCTTCTACTGCACAAAGAAAGCGTCCTGTTTTACGGACAGAATTTGCAATGGTGTCTCGATCCAGAGGCACAATGGTGCGTAGGTCAATGATCTCAACAGCAACACCCTGTTTCTTTGCGAGCACAGCCGCTTTTTGCACTTCTCGCAAAACCCCGCCATAAGAAACGATGGTGATATGCTTTCCTTCTTGCAAGACTTTGGCTTTTCCCATTGGTAAGGCAAATTTGGCTTCCGGGACTTCTTGCTTCACGGCGCGATAAAGCCGTGTTGGTTCAAAAAAAATCACAGGATCATCGGATTCTAATGCACTGATTAAAAGTCCCTTGGCATCATACGGAGTAGATGGAATCACAATTTTGAGGCCAGGCATAGGTGCTAAAAAGCTTTCAATGCTTTCGGAATGGTGCTCTGCTGCTTTGATCCCTCCACCCCAGGGCATACGTATGACCATACGCATTTTGTATCTACCTCGACTTCGGTTATGCAGTCGAGCTACATGCGAAACAATTTGGTTGAAGGCGGGAAAAATAAATCCTGAAAACTGAATTTCTACCACAGGCCGCAGCCCGACCATGCACATACCTACTGCGGTTCCTACGATGCCTGATTCCGCTAAGGGAGTATCAAAGACGCGAGCTTCTCCAAATTGTTGCTGCAAATTTTCTGTGACTCGGAACACACCACCTTCTTTGCCAGCATCTTCTCCAAAGAGTAAAATATCATGATCCTCTGCTAATTTGATGGATAAAGCATTTCCAATGGCTTGCACCATATTCATCACTGCCATGGATATCTCTCCTTCCAATGCAGAAATTTTTCATATTCAATCTGCTGTTTTGTGAGCTGTTCTGGCATATCTACATACATATAGCGAAAAACATTTTCTAAAGGATAGTTCTGTTTTTCAACTTCTGCAAATTGTGCATCAATTTCTCTTGCATACTGTTCTTCTAAGATTTTATCTTGTTCAATTTCCCAGAGCTTTTTATTGATTAAATATTGTCGCATGCGTTTCAATGGATCGCGGCAAAGCCATGATTTTTCCTCATCGCTGCTGCGATACCTCGTAGGATCGTCAGAGGTTGTATGTGCTCCTTGACGATAGGTTACGCATTCGATGAGCACAGCGTACCCGCCTTTTCGGACAGAGTCTGCGGCAGCTTTGGTTGCAGCATAGGTTGCCAAAAGATCATTCCCATCTACTTGAATACCTTGCAACCCAAATCCTACTGCTTTGATCGCGATGCTTTGCGCTGCTGTTTGTTTGTGCCGAGGCATTGATATTGCATATTGATTGTTCTGGCATATAAAAATGACAGGAACATGCCAGGCACCAGCAAAATTCAATGCTTCATTAAAATCACCTTCGGATGTTCCCCCGTCTCCGATGTAGGTAAAAACAATACCTGGCTGCTTTTTATATTTGAGGCCATAAGCAATGCCAACAGCATGCAGTGTTTGAGATGCAATAGGCACAGCCGGCGGGGTCATATTCGAAGCGCTTCGAAACGCTGCACCTTCTTCATATCCAGACCAATATAGGTAAATTTCTTTTAGTGTTGCACCTTTCAGAAGCCATGCGCCTAATTCTCGATATGCTGGCACAAGCCAATCCTGGGGTTCAATCACCATGCCTGTGCCTACAGCAGCCGCTTCTTGGCCTAAATTTGGCGGATAGGTAAACATACGGCCTTGCCGTTGATAAGACACTGCTTTTAAATCTGCAATGCGTGTGAAAAGCATATGCTTATATGCTTCTACGACTTTAGCATCTGAA
>JAKLHB010000503.1 GCA_022710345.1 Planctomycetota bacterium | reverse complement strand
TATATCATGCTCCTCCTGCACACTGCTCAAATACGATAAAATGGCGATAAGTGATTACCATCATCAGAGATTCTGCAAAATTGACCAAAAGGCTAGCTATCCCTGTTGTGATGATCCACACAATTCTAGAATCGTGGATCATTTTTTTTTGCAAAAAACTAAGCGATATAGTGATGAAATTAAACATTGCAAAAAAAAAACCAAACCTTTCAGCACTGATGCCATCTTTGAAAAGCCCAAGAATAACACCAGCGATCAGGGCTTGGCGAGCTTTTACTTGGAAGCTCATGTAGATCAATAAGCAGAGTAAAAGGTCAGGTCTAGCCCCGTTGATAGCAAAATAGGGAACTACCAAAACTTGTAGTCCAAGTAAAGCCGAGGCCAACAAAAACAAAATATGCCAATGAACAAACCGCATAGAATTATTCCAGAGAGGGCAATACCAAAACGGTCAGGATTTTGCTTAAATCTGCTATTTGGACTGGCAAATCCCAAAATACACCAATTTCTTCTAGTTCTGCCCCTGTTTTTTTTCGATATGGAGATTGAATGGTACCTACTACAAGGCCAGGTGGGAATTGTTTTTTAAAGCCCGAAGTCACAATACTTAATTCGCCTTCTTGCCATTTTTGATTCCCTTTTTCTATATGCCGCAGTTCACAATTAGAATTCCTTCCAATGCATAATCCTTCTGCGTATGTGATAGTCTGATCTTCTACCGTACCTATAACGTAAATCCCAATTCTCATGGCAGGATCAGTGATATGCAAGACTTTGCTGGTTTTAGGTGAGACTTCCAAAATTCTTCCTAAAAGAGAATATCCATAAACTACAGCAAATCCAGGTTTCACGCCATGCTGAGAGCCTCGATCTATGATAAATGAATTGCGTAAAGTAGAACTATCATGACGTAGCAGGATTTTGGCTGGAATGACCAAAGGCATATCTTCAATAGAAAATTTTTCGCGAAATTTTGTGAGATTTTGCACTTGCTCTTGTAATTGCAAAACTTGCCAGGAAAGAGCAGAAATTTGATGCTGCAAGGCAACAATCTCTGAACTTGCTGCTGGATTCTGGAGGCAAAGATGTTCTTCTTGAATGGAAGTGGATGGTTGAAAAAATAGAGAGAATATACGGAGCCTAAGGCTATGGAAAAAGGGAGCTAAGCTTAGAAAGAAACCAACAAAAAGCAAGATCAAAAAAATACTGCGGAATGATTTCACAAAATGTTAGGCGGATGTATAAATCGCCTTCTCCAAATAATTATGAACCTTCCAATAAAATATCACTGAGCACATCCAGTTGATTGAGTACCTCGCCTGTACCACGAGCTACCGCAGTCATTGGATCATCTGCAATTCTCACAGGTAGCAAAGTTTCCTTGGCAATAGCCTGATCAATCCCTCGAAGCAAAGAGCCACCGCCTGCCAAAGTAATGCCCTGGTCTAGCAGATCGCTTGCCAATTCAGGAGGGGTTTTTTCCAATGTACTTTTGATGGCTTGAATAATATCTGTGACTGGCTTTTGAAGTGCTTCACGGATTTCTTCAGATCGAATGGTGGTTCTGCGGGGTAACATGGCCTGCAAATCTCGACCGCGTACTTCCATGGTAAGCTCTTGTTCCAATGGATAGGCTGATCCAATTTCCTTTTTAATACGCTCGGCCATCAGTTCACCAACAAGCAAGTTATAAGTGCGCTTCAGGTATTGGATGATGGAAGTGTCTAAATCATCACCTGCTACACGTAAGCTGGCAGAACTCACACTGCCGGCTAAAGATAGCACAGCTACTTCTGTAGTTCCACCGCCAATATCTACAATCATGCTGCCCACAGGTTCTGTGATTGGCAAGCCAGCACCAATTCCAGCGGCTAATGGCTCTTCGATTAAATACACTTCGCGAGCACCAGCGCGCAAGGCAGAATCAATCACAGCTTGTTTTTCAACAGGGGTAATGCCTGATGGAACAGCAATAACAACACGTGGCTTTAAGCTCCAACGGCGCTTTTGTGCTTTGTGAATAAAATATCGAAGCATTGCTTCTGTAATAGAAAAATCTGCAATCACACCATGCTTAATAGGGCGGATCGCTACGATGTTTTCAGGGGTTTTACCGAGCATGTCCTTAGCAACATCTCCCACGGCTTTGCCATTCAAGAGAACTACATTGGTATCTTTTTTCACGGCTACTACGGAAGGTTCTGAAATAATGATGCCTTCACCACGTACACAAACCAATGTGTTTGCTGTTCCTAAATCAATGCCCATATCCAATGATAAGAACCCCATGAATTTATCAATAATATTAACCATGCGGTCTCATGTCCTACCCAAGTTGCTAGTCTGAGGAAATCAGCAACATATTGGGTCAAATAAATATCCATTGACCAAAAGGAGAATAAAAAATTTGATGATAACGTTTTTTGGGAAACTCCACAACGGCAACTGATGTATTGGGTCCCAAAAATTCGTTATATTGAGTACCCAAGTTGCTAGTTGTTCAAAACTTGTAATGTATTGTTTGAAAAAGAGTAACAAGAAGATTGCAATAGTGGTTTC
>JAKLHB010000502.1 GCA_022710345.1 Planctomycetota bacterium | reverse complement strand
AGGCTGATGTCTGTATTATGAACGAAGGCTCAGTTCTTTTTCTTTATTTACAAAATATTTGATTCCAGGCCGGTCGAATGTTTCGTAGTCTGAGTGATGGGTCGGAAATTGTTTGCGTTTTTGAGCTAGCTCTTTGGACCAATGTCTTTCATAAACAATGGTGTCATAAATCCATTCGCATATAGTATCTGGAATTTCAGTTGGATGTTCGTAGATTAGCTTTTGGCTTAACTCGCGCATTCGATCCAGGCATTTTTGGGTGGTTTTGAGGCCTTGTCTTCCTTGGTCTGCATTGCATAGCTCGCCATGGCCTGAGACCAAGTATTGCAATGGTAGTTGAAGAAGCATTTCTAAAGAATTACGATAATCATCGCCATAATAAAAGAATGGCACAGGGCTAATTCCACCTGCTTGTTCGTAGGATAGGCCTTGGGGTTGGAACAGATCGCCAACTTCCAAGATGCCTAATTTGGGCAAAAATACGCAGATGTCATCGCGATCCCAACTATGACCTGGTGTGGGTAAAATTCGGTACTCATGGCCATCTAAATTCATTGTTTGTGGCTCCAGGACACCAACGATTTGTTCCTTGCGGATGAGTCTGCTTCGAAGAAGCCCTTCTGGAACAGGGCTGGAATGATGGCCAATCAATTTCACTGTGTTGGGAATGCGTTTGAGATAAAACGGCAAATTCCCAACATGATCACCATGACAATGACTATAGAAAATAAAAGCAACAGGCTTTTTCAATTCTTGGCTTAATTTCAATATCTCTTCCACAGAGCTTTTTGCAAAACTGCCTTGCTCAATAGCATCATAGCCAGGTTCCAAAATTGCCAAGGATTGTTCCCCAATGATCGCAAGGGTTCGTTCGCTTAGATACACAGACGGATGTATATATTTTCCCATACAAAATACCTTTCCATGAAACTGATAACTTTTTTGGGCGGAATTCCACCATTGGGATTATCCGCGGCACAATTCCACACAGAATCGGCAAATGAAATTTGGATCAGCAACTATATTGCCGAAGATTTGCTGCCGTAAGTGAGTAGCTATGTCTCCGGCAAGGATTTCATGCACAGACTGCTGCATGAGATCGCCTAGAATGTACTTTTGATCGTAGTCTTGGCAGCAAAGAAACACTTGTCCTTGATGATTGATATGGAGGTGTTCAAACATACGTTGACACCCAAACAATGGCCCATCCCAATGCAAGGGCTGGAACACACTTGAATTTTGCACCCAGCCGGCCCTATTATGGCTAAAATGGGCATACACCCCGCAATGAGAGCCATTTTGAAATAATTGATCGAGCAGTTTTTTATTTCGATGGCTTTGTTCTTTGGGGCCATTCACACAAACATAGACACGAATCCCTGCCGCTGCAGCAGCTTGAACATGCTGCAAGAGTTTAGGGTGCATGGCAATACCCATCAATTGTTCGTATTCTATTGGATCAGGGCTAGGAAGATTGATGGAAACCGCGTAGGTATTGCCAAGAGAAGCCAAAGCCTGAATGATTTTTTCTTGAAGCAAAATGCCATTGGTGAATAGCCAGAGCTTCAAGCCTGCTTGTTTTAATAACTGGACTTTGCTCAGAAAAGCACGATCTAACAGTGGCTCATTGTAATGATTCAAAGATACCCATTCCAAATGGAGTGGTTTCAATTTTTGTAAGATAGCTTGAAATTGCTCGATGTTCATTTCTGCCGGTGGCAATGGATGGCTAGAAACTGGGCAAAATACACAACGAGCATTGCATGAAGTTGTGCTTTCAATATCCACAAATCGAGGGCCATACATTCTCCATACATCTTTGTTGGCATTCAAAATAAGCCTTTGTGCTAGGAGAGATTTGATCCACTTGCGAAAGCAATGTGAGCCAGCCCACGGTGCATTGCATTTCTGCCCTTGTTGCCTTAATTCTGCCAGTGTCCATACTGGCCCCAAGGCCTGAATGAGAAGAAAATCTTCTGGCTGAATTGGAGCCATGTTCCCTGTAAATAGATTCACAAGACTTGTTTCGTGTTGAATTACATACGGCGATAGCCTAAAAAAAGATTCGGACATATTTTCCTTGGGAGACCTTTCTTGAAACTGTTTTGGAAATTTACTAGGCAATATATCCTCTTATACAAATGGTGGTATTTGCTCGGAGCGATTACGATTTTGGCCACGCAAATCATGGTGGCAACGATCATTGAACTGACTAAAAAAGCGATCAATCAAATCAGCGCTGGCAATGCAGATGCTACTGCAATTATTCCGTATGCAGCTTTAATTTTCGGAATTGCATTGATCCTGCTTGGAATTCGGATTAGCTCTAGGCTATTCTTTTTTATCCCTGTCCGTATGATGGAATACGTCCTCCGGAACCAATATTTTCGGCAATTGTTGACATTGGACCGCGACTTTTTCCATGCACGAGAAACAGGCGACCTTGTGAGCCGTAGCTCAAATGATCTACAAGCCATTCGAGCTGCGTATGGATATGGAGTTCTCCAAATCTTTTATGTCACCATTGCATTGATTTTAGGACTCGGAGCCATGTTCCAGATGGATAGGCTGACCACTGTGTGTG
>JAKLHB010000501.1 GCA_022710345.1 Planctomycetota bacterium | reverse complement strand
ACGGATTTAGGGGATGACCAATGCCACTCATAATTATCCTTATTGAATATATCAGGGGACGTGGGAGTAGCGATCAGGCGTTCAAAATAGATCGCCGTTTGGTCATCAAACATGATTATTCATACACTTATTTAATTGCCTTGGGATTGATTTTATCAGGCGCAGCCGGCAACCTGTGGGATCGCTTGTATTGGCATGGAGTCCGAGATTTCATTGATTTTTATATTGGCAAATATCACTGGCCTACGTTTAACATAGCAGATTGCTTTATTTTGGTTGGAATTGGTGTGTTTTTGTGGTTGGAATGGAAGCACCCCCATACTCCAGCGGCCAATAAATAGACTAATGCAAAAGCAGGGAAATTTTGAAAAACAAAGCTTCCCTGCAAGCAAGGATGATAAGACCTTCAAGTCCTCTAAATGAAAAATTTCAACGCAATGAGGAAGATTGCTGCCCTTCTTAATCGAGCTTACCAAAAGGAAACTTTGAAAAAACAAAGCTTCCCTGCAAGCAAGGATGATAAGACCTTCAAGTCCTCTAAATAAAAAATTTCAACGCAATGGAGAATATCACTGCACTTCTTAATCCAACTGACCAAAAGGATTTTGGGTGTTTAAAATAATTTCTGTAATTGTTATCCAAAGCTGTAGCCCCATATCTAAGGCACGCTCGTGGATAACGAATTGGCTGCTATGGAGGGGTTGTTCGCCAAGGCCATCTTTTGCGATTCCCAGACTAAAATATAGGCAAGGATATTTTTGGGCATAATAGGCAAAATCTTCGCTGGCCATGCTTTTTTTGCCTGGTTGGATTTGAAGTAAGGAGCAAGCTTGCTGAATTCTAGGCACCAATTTTTGGTATAAATGAGGATGGTTGATGGTAGGAGGAGTTCCTTTTTTCCATTGAATCTCCCAGGTAAGCCCAAAAGGTGCAGCTCTAGCTTGAATATGTTTCTCAACTAAACCTTGGATATTATAGGACGGATCATCTATGCTAAAAAAGGATCGGATTGTGCCTCTCAAAACAGCTTCTCCAGGCATGATGCTTGTTCCAGTGCCTGCTTGAAAACTAGTGATGCTGATGATCGTCGGGCATTGGACAATGCTAATTTGGCGAGCTGGCAATTTTGCAAGTTCTAATGCAATTTCAGCACCTGCTAAAATGATGTCATTGCCTTGTTCTGGGAATGCTGGATGGCTTGATCTTCCAATGAGCCGAATGGTAAAGGAATTACTGCCGGATAAGATAGGGCCAGATAAGAGCTGCACTGTTCCAACTGGGATGGCATGAGCAACATGCAAAGCAAACACAGCGTTCACTCGTAAACGATCTAAAATTCCATCGTTAACAATATCATCAGCCCCGCCTGCCACTTCTTCAGCAGGCTGAAATAAAAATACAACTTTGCCGCATAATTCATCTTGCTTTTCTTTGAGCACCTTTGCGGTTGCCAATAATATGCTGGTATGAGCATCATGGCCACAAGCATGCATTCGGCCTGGACATTGGGAAGCAAATGGAAGTTGCGTATTTTCTTGCAATTTGAGAGCATCTATGTCTGCACGAAAGCAAATCACAGGGCCTGGACGTTGGGTGTCTAGGACCGCAATCACCAAAGTAGGGAGTTTTTTCCCAAGCTCACCAGTTTCCAAGATCATCGCAGAACAAGTGCCTGAATCACTGGTATAGCCTATTCTTTCCAATGTCTTGCGAATGAGTTCAGAGGTTCGAAATTCTTCATGCCCGATCTCTGGGTATTGGTGAAGTTGATGATAAATATCTTTCATTTCCGCTGAGATTGCAGAGAAATCTTGCGCATTCAATTTAAGGAATGAACACAAGCAAAGTAAGCAAAATGCAATTTTTTGCAATAGTCCGCTCATAAATCCTACTTTTTTTAACTGAATGAATTGTTTCATGTTAGAAAATGCTTAGCTTGAATAATAGAACTATCGTATAAATAATATATGCGCTGCAAGCAAAGTTTTTTGCCGCGAAGCGGTTTGGGAATAAAGCCTGTTTTTTTAACCTCAGGTTCTGTCGGCTCTTATCGTGTCCTGACGGGACACAGGAAAACTTTGCTGCAGTGCACTTATGTATCTTCTGCATTCAGGAAATAGTGCAAAATCATACAATGATGTCGTTGTCATCATTAGATATTGACAAACGAAAAAAATATTATACCATTCAATGAGGATAACATGTTTTTTCCTTTTTCTTTTTTCCAGAATGGAGTGATGCTATGAAACTCATGATCTATTGCATACTTGTGATCTTTTGTTGTGACAGTATATTGGAATGCCAGCCGGCTCAACCTGTAGCTCCTTCATCTTCAGGCTACCCAGGCTTCACATACCTGCGAACGCATACCTATACGTGCGGAGGTGTAACCAACACAGTGAAGGAATATCGCCACGACCGAACCGGGATGGAATTTGTGCTGATCCCAGGAGGGACATTCACGATGGGAAGCCCAGGCGGGGAATCCGGGCGCGATGGTGATGAAGGCCCGCAGCACCAGGTCACGCTATCGCCGTACCTGATCAGCAAGACCGAAGTAACGCAAGCCGTATGGGAGCGAGTGATGG
>JAKLHB010000500.1 GCA_022710345.1 Planctomycetota bacterium | reverse complement strand
ATGCGTGAGCTGGTAGCGCAGAAAAAAGGCCTGTTCGCGCATTACCCAATGGTCGGCTACATCCGAAGCCAGCGAATTCGCGACCCCCTGACCAAAGAAGGCCATGAACTGGACTGCATCGTGGACCTGGATCCACAAAAATTGCCCTTACAAAAGCTCCCGGCCGTGAAATTGGACTACACCACCCCAGCCGCGCCCAGTGGCCTACGCATGGAACTCGTCCAATCCCCCGGAGTCAACCTCTCCGACACACAACCCAGAGGAATGCTCGTGGTCGAGGAAAAAGCCCAGAAAAAGAAATCCACCCTGGCCCAAGTCCGCCATTTCATCAAAAGCCTAACCGCGCTCCAACGCCTCTACGGCCTAACCCACGTCTATGCCGTATTTCACGCCTACGCAGGGTTTGAAAAAAACGCGGAGCAAGAACTGATCCAGCATAATATCATTGTGGCCAAATACGAGCGGGAGAGAAAATAGAAGAGCAGGAGCAAAGCATGGAAATTGAAGTGAATAAAGAAAGATATACATATACACCTGAAGAATACGACCGTCGAATGAAAATTGTGAAGCCAAATGATTTTCTAGGAAAAGGAAGTTATGCAAAAGTATACCGGGCATTGAGGAAGTCAGATCAAAAATGGATGGCGATTAAAATATTTTTTGATAATTGCCAGCAACCCGAGGTGTTCTATGATGCAGTAGAAACAGAAGTGAAAGCTCTCCGGAGTATGGAGCACAAAAATGTAATTTCTATCAGTGATTTTGGAACAGGAACCAAAGGAAACGAACGTTGTATATGTTTAATCATGTCATATATTGATGGATGGGATTTGCAGGATTATTGGAAAATCTTAGAGAAAGATTCATCCATAGGTCCAACACTGCCTATGTTGGGAGTTTCGCTATCGCGAGAAATGGAAATTCTTTGGAAAAAATTGCTGGTGTTGATCCAGGTATGCAATGGAATTGAGCATGCGCATTCGAATAAGATTTATCATAGAGATTTGAAGCCTGGAAATATACGAATCGAGCAGAAAACTGGCTGTGCGTATATTTTGGATTTTGGGATTGCAAAAGTACTGGCAGATCCACTTGTCAGCCAAACATTCGCAGAAACACCGCAAGGTACGCCACTGTATATGTGTCCAGAACAATTTGAGGACCCAGTTTATGTAAATGAGCAATGTGATATATGGAGCTTAGGGGTGATCCTTTACCAGTGCGTGATAGGGAAATGGCCATTTTCGGAAAAAGCAATCGAAGAGATCCAGAAAATAAAAATAGATCAAATCGAAAAATGGGTATGTACGCAAGAGCCAAAGGAAGTAGATTCAAGGTTGGTAGGAGCAAGCCTGGAATACATCTGGAAAAAAGCTTTGAAAAAGAATCCAGGGGAAAGATACCCAAATGTCAAAGCCATGGCTGAGGATTTATGGACATGGCTTAGCAAAGAATTTGTGGAACAAGTCAGAGAACAAGCCAGGCAAAAAGGTTACAGTGCTATCGAGACTGTAGCGTATAAAAGGTTGTCGAATAAAGAAACATGGAAAACAGATGTGGAACAATATAAGCGATGTGTCCAATTGCGAGCACCAATCCTAGCTCCTGCTGTTTTTTGGCATGGAGGAGATGATGATGTTCCGGAAGAAGTGGAGCTAGCATGGCCAAAAGGGACTTCCTTGCAAGAATCTAAGCTTGCTGCAAAAGATTGGGAAGTTTTGTTGAATGCCATAGAAAGCAGTATTGTTGGTGCCAAAGCCGTAGGATTTTTCTCACCATCATTACCATCTGCTAAATATATATTTGTCAAAAGCAATAGTATCATAATTCTTGGAATTTGCTGGCCTTATGAATTAAAGCTCGACCGTACTCCATTAATTGCTTCAAAGATCAGCGAATTTCTACTAGAGCATCTAAGCGACATCCCAGGCCCCCTTTTTGAGATGTTGAATCTGCCGTATGAGGCCGAGCACAGCATAGAAGACTTACGAGATTGCCTGAAAAGAGCGTCTGAGCTAGAAGAAATGGAGCATCACCTAGAAAATGGCCCCGTTGATAAGGGAATAGAAGCTGCAAGAACCCTGATCCAATGGAAAACGTCGGGATCTGTACTACTGCAAGGCAAAGCAAATGAGCTTTGGTACTTGGTAGAACGGTGTGCAGGCAGTGTGCCCAAAGTAGTGGAAGTCAGGGATAAAAAGCCTGAGGAAGGAGAAGGCGGTTGGTTGAAGTATCCTTGCAAAAACTCCAGTGGAGAGGATGAGACGTACTGGATCCGAAAGCTGGCAGAAAAGCCTGTGCAAGTTGAGCCGATATACCAAGGTTTTTCTTATCTGTGCACAGCCACGTATACATGCGGCGGTGTCACAAACACGGTGAAGGAATACCGCCACGACCAAACCGGAATGGAATTTGTACTGATTTCAGGCGGCACCTTCATGATGGGAAGCCCAATCGAGGAACTAGGGAGAGGTCCAGACGAAGCACAGCACCAGGTCACGCTATCGCCCTACCTGATGAGCAAGACCGAAGTAACGCAGGGAGTGTGGCAAGCTGTGATGGGCAGCAACCCATCGTATTTCAAAGGCAATGATC
>JAKLHB010000050.1 GCA_022710345.1 Planctomycetota bacterium | reverse complement strand
GCATTTTTATTGCAAGGATTGTAAAACTTGCTTTCTGTGTTACTACAGAAACCTCTGATAACCAGCTTTTCAAAAAAAAAGGCTATGTGCACAACATAGCCTTTTTTGCAAAAACTGATGCCAGGCCTATTCTAGGGTTTTCTCTAACCAGTTCAAACTCCAATAGAGTAGCTTATCCACAGACTCTGTATTGATAAAGCAGTTAAAAGCATGGTCTGCATCTAGTGTGATGAGAGATTCCTGCCCCGAATGATATATCAAGTAGGCGGCACCTGCCATGGGTTGAGGGGTGACAATGGTATCTTTCAATCCAACAATGACCAAAAGAGCACCATGATATTGAGTGATTTCAGCCAGTGGATCAATGGAGAATAAATCTTGAAAATACATGCCTTTCAGTTGAAGTTGGGCACCCCAAGGAAGAGTGATGGAAAGGACTGCATTGCGATCTTGCAACCCTTTTTCCACAATTTCTTTTCCGAATACCGTGACACCACTGAGCGGTGGATAGGTGACAGGAGACCATAAAATTGCGCTTTTGATTTTTGGATAACGGCCTGCAGCGCAAGCGGCTACTAAGCCACCCTGGCTAAATCCTAGGACAGCAATACGTTCTTGATCTATATCCGCAATCGTAGATAGATATTGCATGGTAGCCAGACCATCAGAAACTTGTCCGCTATTGCATGTATCTTCCCAGCGGCCTTCACTTTCTCCAGAACCACGAAAATCAATCCGAAGCACAGCAAATCCTTGCCCTGCAAAGATGCGAGCCGCCATATCATAGAGGCCTTCTTTGGTCCCAATCACTGGAAGTTCATGTTTGTTGTCTGTAAATCCGTGGAATAAAACAACAGCGGGCCAGGGTTTTGCTTTTCCCTCTGGAACAGTCAAAATCCCTTTAATCACCTGGCCTTCATTTGTAAAGCTCACCAACGATTCTTTGATTGGGTATTTGGGTGTCAGAGAGAACGCGCTTTCCGTAGCGAATGCCATAGATACCCAAAAGCAAGCAAGTACAATAATAAAATAGCGTTGCATGAAATTTCTCCTGAAAATTTTCAGAATTTCCTAAAATAACCTTTTGGATATATAGAAACATTTTCTTCTTGCTTTGCAAGCAAAAAAATGGAGAAAATAAAAACTCCAAATCTACGTGGCTTAAGATGCCGGTGCTATAAGATTTTCCATGAATTATAAGATAATAATTTTTTTCAGTGCTATCAGATTGAAAGATTGATGAGCATCTAAGTTGTGCGCTGGTATTGGGTCCCAAAATTCGTTATATTGAGCAAATAAAACAAGCGACTGGGACATAAGGTGTTCCAGTCGCTTGTTTTATTTTTAATTTGTTTATTTATTTTCTCATCAATTCTTTCGCTTGTTTCACCAATTCTACAAATTCTTTGCGATATTGGTCTGCACCGCTTTGTAGAGCAGTATTGGCCAATTCTAGCACGAAATCTATGTTGATTTCGCCTTTGTATTTGGAATCTCGTAAGATCATTCCAAAGCATACAACAGAAGAGGCGAACATAAAATCAGAAGATGTTTGTTGCATTTGTTTCTTATCATCTCGAATAGGGAATTCCAAAAGCTTGCTTGTGTCTTGATCTGGTTCTTTGTAGCGTAATTTCACTGTGAACATCTCGCCAGCTTTGGCTGCTTCGCTCAATTGTGGTTGAGTTTGATATTTCAGAGCATCTACTTTTCCAGTTTCTACTCTTTTCACCCCAACAGGGACGATTTCATAGAATGCGGTGACTGTATGACCAGCCCCGATTTCTCCAGCATCTTTGGTATCATCATGGAATTCTTCTGCTTTAAGCAGGCGGTTTTCATAGCCAACCAGGCGATATTGGGTCACTAAAGCAGGGTTAAATTCGATTTGAATTTTGACATCTTTGGCAATGGTGATCAAGGTTCCAGCAATTTGTTCTACCAACATTTTGCGGGCTTCGGAGATGTCATCAATGTAGCCATAATTTCCGTTCCCTTTGTCTGCAAGCATTTCCAATGTGCTGTCTTTGTAATTTCCCATGCCAAATCCAAGCACTGTCAGGAAAACTTTGCTTTTGGCTTTTTCAGAGATCAATCTCAATAAATCGCCGCGGCTTGTTACTCCAACGTTGAAATCGCCATCTGTTGTTAGAATCACGCGGTTGATTCCCTTGGGTATGAAGTTTTTGATTGCAAGATCATACGCAAGTTCAATGCCTTCGCCAGCATTCGTGGATCCGCCAGATTCAAGATTATCCAAGGATTCTATGATGGTTTGCTTTTGATCACCCTTTGTAGGTGCCAGCACCATACCTGAAGCACCTGCATAGACTACGATCCCAACTGAGTCTTTTTCTGTGAGATTTTGGACGAGCATTTTCAGGGCTTCTTTGACTAAGGGCAATTTATTGGGTTCACCCATAGAACCTGATACATCCATTAAGAAGACAAGGTTGCAATTCGGGCGTTGTTCTTTAGGAATTTCTTTGCCTTTGAGGCCTACACGCACTAGGCGATGTTCTGGTGCCCAAGGGCATTCGGCCATATCTACATTGACGGAGAATGGGACATTGCCTTGTGGTTGAGGATAATCATAATGGAAGTAATTGACCATCTCTTCAATACGGACTGAATCTTTAGGCGGAAGTTGGCGGCTGTTCAAAAATCTACGAATATTGGTATAGGATGCTGTGTCAACATCAATCGAAAATGTGGAAAGAGGATTTTGCGCGACATCTAAAAAATCGTTTTCCACGATTGCATCGTATGCTTCTGTGTTGAATTCAACAGGCGGCTGTGGAGGCAAGGATTGAGGTTCTGGTGGTCGTGCCTCTTCCTCCATCATCCTCTCAGAAGAGATTGCGATTTTTTCTGCTTTTTCAACATCTTTTTTGAGAAGAGGGCTAGGCTTATTTGCTACCATAGGATTCACAGGCACAGGGCCAGGTACGGCTTGGGGAGGTGACCCAGCCGCCATTTCTCGAGGTGCTACGACTGGTGGAGGCTGGGTCATCAGTTGTTGCTTTGTTTTGGCATCAGACACAAGTGTTTGGCTTTGTGATGGAGCAGTTTGTTGAACGCTTGGCGATGAAGAAGGCTCTGCAGATTCTTTGGATGCTTGGCTCTCAGGCGCTTTGCCACAGCTTAACACTGCCATTAAAATTACAATGGACATCAAAATTTTAAAGACTTGCATGGTAGGCTCCTTTGCAATCTATGTTAGATTTGCCACTGATGAGTTTCAGTGCTTTGGTTTTCTTGGTAAAGATAGGCAACTTTGCCACTGATGAGTTTTCAGTGATCTGTTTCCTTAGTTCCAACATTTGCTCTAAAGTTCCCAAAATTTTTGTGGATTCTATAAAAAAACTGTGGTATTATTGTGGCGTTTTGTAAAAACATACGGGCGGTCTTATTTTGAATCAGCAAAGGGGATTTTGATGGAAAAAAATTTAATTATTTTCCTTGCAATGAATTGCATCTTTTTCAGCGTGGCTTTAAGCCAGCCTGGGGATCGGCCCAAGTTTACAGTTTTACCATTTCAAACTCAAGGGGATGTACCTACCACATTAGGTGAAACTGTCAGCGATCTGCTTACCAATCGCATCAATCCAGAGAAATTTTTCATCGTAGAACGCGCATCCTTGGAAAAAAGCTTTCAGACAAAACTAGTGACAGAATCTTTAACTCAAGAAAATGCTAATGCTTTACAGCGCCTTGGAATTAGCATGATCATGCTAGGTCAAATTTCCAAAATTGATGGAAAATATTATGGTGGCTATCGAATTGTAGAAGTTGCTAGCGCCCGTATTGGATTGAATGATTCGATCAAGGCTAATACTTTTGATGAATTTATGGAAGCACTTTATTTCTCCTTGGTTGCCAAAGGATTTATGCAAGATAAAGACTATGTAGTCGTAAAGCGAGATCAATGGGAAATGCTCAACAAATACGTGAAGCAAAGTAAAACTCCCACTCCTCTTTTGCTCAAACAATATGAATATTGCATTAAATCTTGGGCGCAAAATATTGAACAAAAAAAGAGCTATACCCCAACCATTCGAGAAATCACATCCCTCATTCGAGAAATCGCAGACACTCAAGAGACAGAAGCTCAGGCTGAACAACAAGCTTTACAACGCTGCCAAAAGGAATTGACCGAACTTTTGGACAGAATCACTGAAATCCAAGCACGTGATCGGCAACAATATGATAAATTGGTCATGCTCGTCAATCAAAATGATTTTCATCAAACTGTACAATTTGCCAATCAATATTTAAATGAAAAAACTCATTTTCGCATTATGAGTGATGCTATTATCAAATTGACTTTCAATGCCACCATTATGATTTATGCAACACCATCTCAGGGATTCAATGATTCTGGCGCTGGTCCAGACCCAACATTAAAGCTCAACCTTTTTGCTTTCCAAAATTGGTTCAATCGGAAAGAATGGGAATGGAAAGGCAGCTATATTTTCCAAAAAGATGATATTGTTGGTGAAGTAGAAATCGGAAATTTTACAGCTTCTTTTGACCTATGGCATGGATATGCTTTGAACATGCAGTTGCTTGAGCGAAACTTGTTCAAGACTGAAGAATTTCCTATTGAAGATATTGATATTTCAGGCGTATTCCAAGTAGGCCAAACTTCTTATTTTACTAAAACATGCGGAACTTTTGGAAGTATTAGTTTTAAATTTCAAAGCACGAGGATTGCTTTTAACAGCAAATTACCAAAATTCAAAGAATAGGAGGCTAGCATGCGTTGGATTTTTGCATGGATTATCGCGGTCTTTATTTTGGAATCTATAAGTGCTGTGGAAATCCATCGCTGGCAAATGAACGAAACCTCTGGAAATATTGCGTATGATTCCATTGGCGGCGTAAACGGAGTTTTAAATGGCGGCGCTTCTTTTTCAGGCGGCGCTGCAACTTTTGATGGTGTCAATGACTACGTTGCTCTAAACTCTGTGATACGGCTTCATGATACTCAAGACTGGACGATTTCCTTGTTTTACAAAGGAACTGATGCGAGTGATTATGTCACGTATGGCTCATCCCTCATTGGTGTCAACAGCAGTGATTGGTGGGGATTGATTACCTTGATGAATGGCAAAGCAAAATACCTGCACGCTACTTCAAATGGCTATCATCCCACCTGGGATAACTTAGTTGGCACAACGAGTGTCATTGATAATCAATGGCATAACATCGTGATTCGGAATCATTCGAATGCCACAGCCGATATATTTGTAGATGGAAATTTGGAAGTTTCAGGTTCATCCCTGCTGGATGGTACACCATCTCAAGATGTCATGTCCATGCGTTTGGAATATTTCATGCTTGGATCTCCAGATCAATACACCAGCGGATCAATCAAAGATATTCGAGTATTCAGCCACTCAATTTCTACAGCAGAACTCAACATGATTGCGTGTGTGCCAGAGCCTAGTACGTGGCTTTGTTTGATGCTGCCTATCGTGGCTGCTTTTTTCAGAAGGTTCAAAAAATAACAAATTGCTCTGGTTGTACCAAAGCTTATACGACAGGCATCCTAGCCCACAGCTAGGATGCTTTTTTGAAGGAAACTTTTTCATGCACCAAGGGTTTCAAGATTGGATTGCACAAATCCAAGACCTAAGCATTCGATTTCCCCAAGCATCTAAGCCAGTGTGGGAAAAAATTTCTTTGCAAATACAACGAGATACAATCTATGGTATTTTTGGTGAAACTGGTTGTGGGAAAAGCACCTTTGCAAAATATATGGCTGGATTGAGCCAGGCCAAGCTTGTGCATGGGACAATTCAACTTAAATTTCGTGATGGGTTTGCCATCAATGCTGCTCTAATGTCCAATAAGCAAAAAAAAGCGATTTGGGGCCGCCGTATGGTGTATGTTCCCCAAGACCCTTATCAAATTTTAAATCCCCAAGAAACCTTGGAAGATCAATTACAAAGACTGATGCAGTTATATCCCAATCACAAGCATTATGAACAAGTATTGGACGAAGTACAACTTTCTCCATCCATCTTGTCCTATTTCCCATCTAGCCTTTCTGCAGGCCAAAGGCAACGTGCGGCAATTGCATGTAGTTTGATTGCTGGCCCTGAGCTTTTGATTTTTGATGAACCACTGGCATCATTAGATGCCTCGACGCGTGATGTTGTGATGCAAACATTTCAAAATTTGGTTCAACAAGGGCATACTATCGTGATGATTTCACATGAAATTCCAAAGTATCATGCTATGATCCCGAACGAAAATCGCTATTACTTTAATCTGGCTCCTGACCCTCAAGAGTGTAATGCCCTAGATATGCCTCAACCCAAAGCTCCTATCGCTATTTCAAACTTGCAATCATACGGAGCTTCTGCAGAACCATCTAAAGTGCCTCAGCCCAAAGCTCCTATCACCATTTCAAACAGCACTGAATCTTCCAACACAAGCACAAGCTCGTCAGCCAAACATTCTCAGCAACAAGCTTCCCATCCCTTGCTGACATTGCAGGGAATTACCAAAATTTTCGATGGGTTTCCTGCGTTGCACCAAGTTAACCTAGAGCTGCGGACATACGATTGGATTTACCTTCAAGGGGCAAATGGATGTGGAAAAACAACTTTACTTCAAGTGATTTTAGGCCTGCTTACCCCTGATCAAGGCCGGTTTTATTGGGAAAGCAAAGAAATACCTTGGAATCAAGTGCGGCAGCATAGCTACAGGCATATTCATGCTGTGTTTCAGGATGTCTATCATTCTTTTAACCCCATGCTCACTATGGGCCAAAGCTTTCAAGAGATATTTTCCAAAGCCAATGGTTCGTATGATATGCAGCCTGATTTGCAGCAATTTCTTGGAATCTTGGAATTATCGAATGCTTTGCTTGATCGGCGACCTCATGAATTATCTTATGGCCAGCAAAAACGCATGGCCATTGCACGTGGGCTATTAAAGCATAGATTATGCAGCATTCTATATCCACAAGTGTCCCACTTGATCCTATTGGATGAGGTTCTTTCTGGAATCCATCACGCTTTACGAAAAAAAATTATCGCTTCTCTGCAGGACTTATCTCGAACCTTGGGATTATCACTGATTTGGGTCGCCCATGACGATGCGGACTTACAATCTGCATGCCAGGCTATAGTGCGATTGGATTGATTGAAAAGGCGGCAATATTTTTGAAGAATTCTGAGCAAACAAATCGGTCATGATCATTTGTCTGCGCATAATAAATTGCAGCAGAAATTATTATGCTGATGCCTACAAAATTTAGGCTGGCGAGCCTAGCAAACAAAAAAATACACAAAAATTTCAAATTTTTGCGTATTTTTTATAAATAGCAAAATTTATTTTTCAACATGCACTTTCACAGGCGCATAGAATGTGCTAGCCCCTTGTCTTGAAATATGTTGAAGTTTATACAAATACGTCTTGCCTGGTTGGATAGAAAAGTCTTTGAAGTTGTATTTGGCTCCCCAGGTGGCTCCGCCTTGGGCTGGAATCAGCAAGCCTGTGATTTTGAAGCTTGGTAATAGCCCTTGGTATGAATCTAAGCCAAGCTGATATTCACTTCGCCAGATATGAAATCCTAGATTATCCAATTCTGTCGAGGTTTCCCAAGTGATGGCTACGTGATCTCTGCAATATTCCGCTCTGCAAAACAGCAATTCGGTTGATATTTCGGATTGATATTTCATGACAGTGGCTTTATCACAGTTCCCAGCATCTTGATAAGCAAGATAAGGAATATTTCTGCTATCTAGGGCTAGTGAAATATAATGTGCTTCGTTAGCGGAAAATCCAGCAGTACCTACCACAGCCCAATCAGATTCATTCAATTTCATAACCGTGGTTTTATAGTGAATGTTTTCTCCCGTATAAGCAACATAAGGGACATTACTGCTGTCCAACGCAAGCGAAATCCAACCGGCTGCACCTGCACTACCAATGAAAGCCCAGGTAGTGCCTGTCCATTTTCTAACAGTGACTTTATAGCGATTCTCGCCATCCAAGTAGGAGATGTAAGGGACATTGCTGCTGTCCAAAACGAGCGAGATATTCCGCGCTATACCATTTGAAAATCCGGGAATTCCTATTGGAACCCAACTCTCGCCATCGAACTTCCGGACAATGAGTTTTCCGCTATTTCCATCATCTGAGTAAGCGATGTAAGGAATATTGCTGCTATCCAACGCTAATGAAGTAGCATACGCCATACCAACTGAAAATCCAGGAATGCCGACTGTGACCCAATTGGTACCATTAAATTTCATGACAGTGGCTTTATAGCTATTCGCACCATCCATGTAAGCAATGTAGGGCATATTGCTGGTGTCTAACATGAGCGATATATCACGTGCTATGCCATTGGAAAACCCAGGAATTCCTACTGTGACCCAATTGGTGCCATCGAATTTCATGACAGTGGCTTGCATGAGGCTCTCGCCATCCATATAAGCAACATAAGGGATATTCCTGCTGTCTAGCACTAATGAGGTATACCAGGCTGCTCCAGCCGAAAATCCAGCATTGCCTACTGGCATCCAATAAATTCCATTCAATTTCATGACAGTGGCTTTGTTGCTATTTCCACCATCCCTATAAGCAACATAAGGAACGTTGCTACTGTCCAACGCGAGTGAGGTATAATCTGCTTGGCCAGCCGAAAACCCGGCATTGCCTACAGTAACCCACTTTTGGGCGAATATAGGAAGTACGGCGATCAAAAGTAAAAAATATAATCCCAAATGATTCACAAATGAAGTTTTCATAGATTGCCCTTTCATTTGTAGTTTTTAATAAGAGTGCAGACCTATCATCAGAGCATTGCTATATTCTCAAAGGCCTTAAATCCGACATATCTTATCAAAGTTGCTAGTTGTTCAAACTAGTAACGTATAGTTTGAAAAAGAATAACAAAAAAATTAAAATAATGATTCAAAATTTCAAAAAAAATCAAGAACATTACTTAAAAAATTGTAATCAATCTAGCAATGTTTGCCTTTGATTGTATTTGCTTTTGCAAATCCACAATTCTTGATTTCTCAAGGTAATCCATACCCAATATTTGACTTCACAGTTTATCTCTTTCGAGATTCAAGGCAGCTTTCATTGAATTCGCTAAAGTCCTGCTCAATATTCGACTTCACAGTTTATCTCTTTCGAGATAGCTGTTTTGCAATCTGACCTAACTTATTATCATAAAATAAATTGAAACATCTAACATCAAACTCAGCCGCGGTACGCGGCTGGCAAGTTGCTTAGGTCGGCTGTCATTTGATGATCATGCCCTACACGCATAACATAAAGCATTTCTTATGTCATACGCGTGTAGGGGCGACCGGCTGGTCGCCCTACGTCCGAATACGAACGACGATCATTACAAAAAGGCATAACATACTGCTTCTCAAAATACTATGCGTGTATAGGTGCATTGCATTGCACGGAATGAATGAAAAAATCTACACTTGCCAGGCGGTACGCGATTAGCATTGTCTTAGCCCTTTGTACGCAAACGATTTACCAGCAGATCGTCCTTGATGATTTCATCTTTCATTTGCAACAATTCATGAACATCCCAGTTGCTGCTCAAGTAACGCCCTGTGGCCCAATCAGCTTTTCCCGAACAAAGCCAGACAATGAATCCTGCGGCCAATTCCGGCTGGTCCACCAAAAAAGCATGCATTGCCTCGGGCATGTTCTTGCCCAGGGCTGTAGGCACCCCGCCCGGATGGATGGCAAAGCATTTTATGCCGTCTTCACCATGATCAACATTTACGAATTCGCAAAGACGATTGACCGCGTGTTTGGAAGTCTGATAATCTGATGCCCCTGGTGTCAGCAGTTGAGCGCCAACAGACGAAATGAGGATCAAATGACCACCTGACGATCCCTTGGCAGAGTGCTTTCGTGCGGATTCGATCAAATGTGGTATGGCATAGCGGACAACATAATATGCGCCTTTTAGATTGATTTCCCATGACAGCCACCAACTGGAAATGTCTGATTCGCCGATCTTGGTCCATTTATCAAGATAACCGGCATTGGCATCCGCGACATCAATGCTGCCGAATTGAGTCACACAATCTTCAATAGCTGCTTTGACTTGGTTTGCATCGGTCACATCACAAACCATATATGCGCATCGAGTCTTCGGATTCGCTTCTTTTATTTTAGTCTTAGTTTCTTCAAGCGCTTTTTCTGACCTTGCAGTGATATAGATTGCTTCTGCTCCTGCCTGAGCAAAGGCTACTGCGGTCGCCTGTCCAATGCCTCGCGACGCACCTGACAAAAAGATCGTTTTGCCCGAAGCACTTCCCTTCAATGTAGTCTTTGGATCAATGTCTGAATATTGTGAGTGATGAACCTTAAAATTGAGAAACTGTGTTCCAATGGAAGACATGAACTTATTCTCCTTAACACGCACTGCTTACACGTTGATACATAAATTGACATAATTGATTGGTATGGAAAATAAAAATTATCCATTGCAAATTGATAGTGGCAAGTTTGGTAAAATTTCCTGCGCCTAAAAATAGGCGGAAGCCACAAATGTGCCATATTTTTACCCAAATTCCAACAAAAGTCAACAACAAAATTAAAAGCAGCCGCTTTTTCACCCACGTTATAAAATCGAGATATGAGGAACAAAAAATGCTGCATGCTAAAGTTTTCCTGCAGCTAAAATCTAAGTCTAAGTTTTTAAATGAGTTGTAAGCAGCGCATTAGTAGATCAATCGCATCTGTCAAGATTTGGACATAAACAAAATTTGTCGTGCATATTCTTATACTTCTAAAATAAGTTATAGAAATTGTTGTTTACTAAAATATGATTTCTGATTTCAACATATACTGCGATCTGTGATATGGTTGACAACGCTATTATTTGCTGTTGCATAAAGCGATGCACAAAGAGCTGAAAATGATATAATGAGACAGAGTAGATTTTTCAAAATTGTGCATCCTTTATTTTTTGGTTGTATTTAGATAATGGCAAAATTGTCCAAGCAAAATTTTTGCAATTTAAAAAAAAATAAGGAAATCGTGCTGCTGAGCAGCAAAGAAATCAAAGCGAAATGGCTGAAAGAAAAATGTGTTTCAACAAAAACGAGCTATGCGTAGGTTTGCATAGCTCGTTTTGTCAATGCCAGGTTTTGGGAAAAGCTATGGTGCAACCATGGTCCAGGCAAGGGGAGTGCCTTTTGCAATGGCTGTGGCCGCGCGTTTTCCAAGGATCGTGGGAAGGTATTGGGGATGGAGGCCAAAGCCAGGTCGAATGGAGCGGATGTTATCACGGGAAAAAATTTGGCCTTGTTCCATGTCTTGGACTACAAATAAGGACCGGCTGAATTCTCTGCTTTTTTGGACTTTGGGTGAGAGCTCATAGCTTACTTTTCCCAAGGCTTTTTCAACCATGCGAATGGAATCTACCATTTGTTTGAATTCTGTAGGCTCCATAGAAAATGCAGCATCTGGTCCACCTAGGCTTTTATCGAGGATGAAATGTTTTTCAATGATTCGCGCGCCAAGGGCAACGGATGCAATGGAGACTGAGCTGCCTAAGGTATGGTCAGATAGCCCTACAATGGTGCCAAATGTCTCTCGCAGGTTGGGGATCGTGCGTAAGTTAGCTTCCTCTAAAGGAGCGGGATAAGAAGACGTGCATTTTAAAATAGCAATATCATGATTGCCCATCCGATGGCACGCAGCAACAGCAAGCTCCAAATCGCTCAATGTCGCAATTCCATTGGAAATGATCATGGGCTTTTGCTTGCTGGCCATATATTCAATCAATGGAATATCTGTGATTTCAAAGGATGCCACTTTGTATGCAGGAACATTGAGCTGGGTTAGCAGATCAACCGCAGTTGGATCGAATGGGCTAGAGAAAAAGATAAGTCCTAAACTATGCGCAATTTCTTGTAATTTGGGATGCCATTCCCAAGGAGTATAAGCTTCTTGGTAAAGTTTATGGAAAGTTGTGCCATCCCATAGAGTGCCTTGCTTGATTTGGAAACAGGCACGATCACAATTTAAAGTGATTGTATCTGGGGTATAAGTTTGTAGTTTGACCGCATCTGCGCCTGCATTTTTCATGGCTTCTAAGGTCTTGGCTGCAATATCAAATTTTTGTTGATGATTTGCAGAAAGCTCTGCTACAATGAGCACAGGGCTTTGGTCAGAAATAGTTCGGTTGGCAATTTGCATGTTGCTTCTCTCTTCCACAGGAAAAATAAATCTTGATGATAAGGTTTTGGAAATATATTGGCTCCCAAAAATCCGTTATATTGAGTGAAAAATAAATTGATCAGCCGCGTTATTTGGGATTTGGAGTCATGGCAACGACACGAAACCCAATTGAAAGATCTGTTTCATTAGGCGGCTGGTATCGAACAGCGTCAATCTTGGCAGTTTCCATAGTTGCTAAGCGGCTGGATGTTCCTGCAACAATTGAAATCGGCCATGTAATAGGTTGTTTTAGTTTATGCCAATCATTTCCTTCAGAACCTGGATTCCAGCACCACTCCGCAACACCGCTCACCATTTTGCTTATTCCAAAGGGAGACACATCAAAGCTGATCTTTTGGCCATCAAAAATTCCTAGAAACCAAAGATCAAACATATTTCCCCAAGGATATACTTGCTGCGCAGCTTTGCCTGCAGCCCATTGCCATTCTTTGATATACGGTAGGCGATACAAAATTTTACCATTCGATTTCTGCGTAAGCCATTCGCAATAATTTTGCGCATCATACCAGGAAATGCCTACCACAGGATTGGTGAGAGCTTCTTTGGGCTGAAATTTATTGCCATCCCATTTCCAAAGCATTTTACTTTGGATTCGCGGTGCATATATGATCTGCCCGCTTGTTTCGCTCTTTTTATATTTAGCAATGGTTTTAGGATCATTGAGAAATTCTTGGTATTGGGCACAGGTGATTTCTTCGGACATAAAATGACTATATCCAGATTCTGAATGTGGTGAAGTAAAATGTCGCCAAGGCAAAGGCAATAAAGGATTGATGCTGGGCAACGTAGTTTTTATTTGCTGCTTACCCAAATATATTTGGCATATTTGCCGTGTTTCATAACATTCTTCTTTTTGGAGTACGATTAGATATTGTCCCTCAGCATCGAGAGTTAAAGTTAGTGGAGTTTGTCCGGCATAGCTTTCTTCCACAATCTGCGGTTCGGCTACTTCAAAATATGCTTGAGTTTGGCTTTGCCGATTGGCCCAAGCCTGCTTTGACCATTCTGTTGCCACTTTATAAGGAATCGGAATTTGTCGCCAATATAACTCTTGGAAAGCAAATATATATACTTTTGCACCTGCTGGCTCTGATTCTATTTGCAAGTCAGGCCTACCTAAAGTTTCTAGCTTATCAGGTTGCCAGGGAAGATTTGAATAAATATGGGAATGAAATTGCAGGTTATATTTGCCCAAATATTCTTGCTGGACTTGCAGGATTCCATGCCATGCAGATACTAACATGGGCTGCCATAACAAAGCTGACCCAAAGTAATGGTAAGCATTTTGCAATTGTTGTTCGTTTTGACGTTGTAAAAATATGCAATTTTGAATTGCATACAAGGCATCTTGTTTATCCGCAGCAGTTAAAGCTAGCCGAAGACGATTGATTTCCTTCACATAATAAGGTTCTAGCTCTTGCTGCTGTTTACGATATTGGCCCAATGCCTGGTTGCCTTTTTGAATATTTTCTGCAGCCAACTCTGCCAATTTGTTTTGTACTTTTTGATACACACTAGGATGCTGGCCTGCAGCCTGAATTAAATTCCAAGCAACCTCTATTTTCTTTTCCTGGATTGCAGATAAGCCAGTTTCATAATTTTGCTCTGCATTGCGATAATTTTGGAAAGATCGTAACCCAATCCAGCCAAGCCATGCTAACAAAATAGCCCATAGCACAAGCATTGGCACGACAATTCCTAAATGCTGGGCTAGCTTAGGACCCAGTCTGCCCCAAAATGAGACGGGTTTGGCCTTAATGGCTTGCCCATATAAAAAGCGATCAATATCTTCTGCCATTTCTTTGCCTGTAGCATATCGGTCTGCCATATTACGAGCCATAGCTTTTAGGCATATTGTTTCGATATCTCGATGTATTTTAGGATTGAGCTTGCTTGGGCTGACAGGATCTTTGGAAAGCACAGCCGAAATCACAGGCATCACAGCTTCGCCTTGGAACGGCGGCCGGCCTACTAAAATTTCATACAATACAGTGCCCAGAGAGTAGATATCACTACGACCATCAATTTGGCTTCCTTTAGCTTGTTCAGGGGACATATAAGCAGGCGTGCCCAAGGCTTCTCCAGTCTGTGTCAAGCGATGGCTATCAAAAGTATTGATGCCTTTTGCAAGACCAAAATCTGTGAGCAAAGGGTGCTTATTTTCATCTAAGATAATATTATCTGGCTTTACATCTCGATGGATCACACCATGCGAATGTGCATAATGCAAAGCCAAAGCAAGTTCACGTATGATGCTGAGCTCTTCTTGAAAATTGCGATGCTCGCCTTTCAAATATTGGGATAACGTCTGACCTTCCACAAAATCCATTGTATAATAATGAACACCTTCCACAATTCCAGAATCGTAGATGCTGACGATATTAGGGTGATGTAAACTTGCTGCAAGCCTGGCTTCTCGATGAAAGCGACGAATCTCGTCTTGAGGTGGATTTTCCCAATCTTTCAAGACTTTCAAAGCCACGGTACGTTTAAGCTTATCATCCCAGGCCTTATATACAACACCCATAGCTCCACGCGCTACTTCTTCCAAAATTTGATAAGCCCCAAATTTTTGAGGGATATTGCCTTCTATAAATTGAATGATGCCACCTTGCAAAGTTAGGCGCACGCGCTTTTCATTCATAAAGATCTTTGTCCAATCTGTGTTTTTGAGCTGCTGTTCTATATCTCTATGAATTTGGACAAAGCGATCCACAGCAATGAAATGATTTTTGACCATGATTTGGCCAACAAGCAAGGTTTTTCCTATACTTCGCTTCATCGTGGCTTGTTCATCAAAGCAGCGGTTGACATCTTCAATTTTGCACAATCCCTCTGCAATCACCTGTCGGGCAAATAAAATGTCTTTTTTCATCTCATCAGACAATGTGATGGTAGAAATTTTGTCTAATTTTTGGAGTACAAGCCGACGGCTTTCTGTATGCCGATGAAAATGGCTTTCTAATGCCTCTAAAACATCTCGAATTTTATTGGTGCACTCTTTATTTAAGATATTGGCTGTTAATAGGCTGTCTAATAGTGAAATATTGGGATCTGTGATTAACAAGTTGCTGATTTTTTCTAAAACTTCTTTGGGGACAACGCCGGATGATTGCAGAATTGACACCACTTGATTTGCACGGATCTCAGCCATTCTTTTGCCTTTCCAAGCAATATTTCAACAATAATAAAACTGCTGATCGGCCAATGCATGGAAGTCTATCGTTGTTAGTCAGGTTTCAGTGAAGTAGAAAATTTCACAGGAAGAAAAGTCAAGATACCACCTAATCCAATCAGGCTTAAAATAAATAGACTTACTCGTTGTGGTGTACAAGGAATTTGCAAGTATTCGGCTAAGGTAATGCACAATGGCCATAATCCAGAGCTACAAATACCACACAGGACGACCACAATCCAATACATCGAAAGATATTCTCCTTGTTTACCACGTGGAGTAATATCCAAAATCATAATCCTGGTGATGGCCCAATAACCACCCATGCCAATCCCGCAAAATGCTCCCATCACCCACATCATGGTTCTGCCAGAAATAAAGCTACCAATAAAAAGGTTGCTTACCCAGATGGCCATGACAACAAAAAAGGCTAGCTTATTCCCAAGCTTTCGCAGTGAAAATCCAAATCCAAGGCCGCCTAAGATAGAAAACACGGTCGCAAACATGAGAAATTTCACCAACTCACTTTTGGGAATTCCTCCAATTTTTTCTAAAAATACAGACATGAAATGCACGGCTGCATACAATGGAATTCCACTAAATAAAATGGTAAGCAAAAGCCAGCGGACATTTGCATCTTGCAATGCTATACGGATATTATGGAACATGCTTTTCCATAAGGATTTCGCAGGTGTATCCATAAGCATGGTTCTTCTTTGAGAACGGATTACCAAAAATAAAGGCAATGTGAATGCAAAGTACATCAATGCAGTCGGAATAAATGCATTTAAATACACAGTTTGGCCAGGTTCTGGGATCTGTATGAGCAAAAAACTTAAGTAATTCGCAACAAGCGATTCAGGGTGTGCTTTGATAAAAAATTGAATGGAAAATAACCCGAAGATTGCACCTGTGTAGCGAAATGCCACACCTAGACCAGATACTACCCCCATATTTTTGTTTGTGCTGATATCTTCAAGCAAAGCATTATAAAAGGTCAATGCCAATTGGTAGGGCACATACGCAGCAATAAATAAAAGACCGCCGATAACTACTTGATCGCACCAACCCATGCAAAAAACCGCGCCAATGGATATAAAATTTAGCAAGGCTAATGGCAAAATTTTCCAACCTCGATCACAAATTTGGCCACTTAGCGGGTACAAAACAAGACAAAGTGTATACGCAATGGTAGAGATAATGCCATACTTAGTATCTCCATGTCCAAAGCTCTGGTCCAACCATTGCACAAAAGACAAAGAAACAATGTTCATCATAAATACAGTGGTACCAAAATCGAATAAACACCATGCTAAAATTTTACCCATATTTTTCCTTTCTGCCAATCTTTTGATGGATGTCATACGAGTGGCGCTTATTGATGTAATGCACGCGCATAGATTTCTTCATACACAGCAGTTGTTTTGTCCCAAGAATGGTGAGCAATGACCCAATCTCTGCATTGAGAGACTAATGTTTGTCGTAATTCTTGATTGCTCAGCAACTCTCTTAATCCGAGAGCTAACGCATGTTGATTGTCTGCTGGAAAAAGAATGCCGGTTTTTTGATGCAAAATCAATTCCTTGTGCCCACCTACATCGCTTGCGATGATTGCTTTGCCCATGGACATAGCTTCCAAAGGCTTCAGCGGGGTAACAAGCTCTGTCAAGCGCATAGAATGTCGAGGATATGCCAAAATATCCACTAACCCATATATGCCTGGCATACGTTCGTGTGGAATACGACCTGGAATAATCACTCTATTTTGTAAAGATAATGCTTGAACCTGCTCTCGAATCTTTTGCTCCATTGGCCCGCCACCGAGTAAGAGCAGACGTATGTCTGGATAGTCTGGCACTAGGGAAGCAAATGCCTCCACCAATAACTCCAAACCTTCGTAATGATAGAATGACCCAAAAAAGCCTATCACTTGTTTGCCTCTTAAATGCCACTCTTCTATATATTGCGGATCAGGCGCGCAGGGCTGAAAATCTTGAGGAGATACACCATTGAAAACAACAGTCATTTTTCCGGCTGCAATTCCACGTGTGATCAGATCGTTTTTGATTCCATTGCATAGCACGGCTATTTGATCTACTCGACGACATATCCACGTCTCTAATTGTTTGGTAATTCGATATTTCCAGGAATTATATGCATACGTTCCATGATCTACGGCGGCATCTTCCCAAAAACCGCGTATTTCATACACGGTAGGCAATTTTAACTGACGCGCTGCGTAAAGCATAGGTATAGCGTTGAGCACAGGAGAATGTGCATGAATTATATCTGGTTTTTCTTTTTGTGCAACTTCTAAAATAGAATTTTTTAGGATACGCATCAGGTTTATTTCATAGCATCCAGGTAAAACATTTTGATGAAGATTGCCAGTGCGATAGTATGTCGTGTTTTGAATAATCTCTTGCTTAGCTGAATCTTTTTTCCAATTTGCCTCATGCTTAGGCCCTGTGAGCACAATCGGATCCCACCCTCGTTTACGCTGGGCTTCAAAAATACTGTTGCTTCGAAATGTATAGCCGCTATGGATTGGTAGGCTATGGTCCAAAATATGTAAAATTTTAAGGTGTTTCATTGCAATTCCTGTTTGATAAAATAGGATGGCTAGACTTTGATGTTGAAATATGAACGAATGGCCATTACAACACGTTTGGCTGTTTGTCCATCCCAAAGATCAATTGAGTTGGGTTTTATTCGATGATGTTGCAAGGCAGACAAAGCACTGTTTTCTAAATTTTCTAATGAACACAATCGGTTAGTTCCTAACTTGACTGTGATTGGTCGTTCTGTATTGGGGCGCAATGTCAAGCATGGGATACCTAAATACGAAGTTTCTTCTTGCACTCCGCCGGAATCTGTAATGACTAGCCGAGTGTTAAACACTAGATTCATAAACCGTACATAGCTTTGAGGTTCTAATAAATGAAACTGAGGATTGTTTTGCAAGTTTTCTAAAAGGCCGGCCTGTTGAAGATTTTTTCGAGTACGAGGATGGATTGGAAAAACTAAGCTTAAGTTTTCAGCAATCTTGATCAGGCACTGACAAATTTTTGCCAAATTGTTTAGGTCATCCACATTCGAAGGCCGATGTAATGTGATAAGC
>JAKLHB010000005.1 GCA_022710345.1 Planctomycetota bacterium | reverse complement strand
TATGCAATGCCATAAATAGGCATAACATCAGCAGCATTATTATGATGCGAAGATTACAATGAAACACCCTTTGTTGGTATCCTGGTCAACTAGGTTATCCTATATCCATCTTGCCATATCCATAGCCCGTTCGCTGTCTCCAAGATAAGCGGATATATATCTTCTAATTCTGCTGGGAGACCAGCGTTTTAAAAAATTACGTTGCATGATGTTATCTAAAAGTTCTTGGCAATATCGCCGTTCTCGTTTCGTGAGTCTTGGATTTTTAATACTTGGAATACCTGAGCCAAACCAGCTTCGGCTAGCCATATGCTGCGGCATGGGAGGCTGGCCGCAAATTAAGTGGTAAAAAACTGCTCCCAAGCTATAGACATCGCTCCAAGGTGTGATCAGTACGGGTTTTTCTGGATGCAATAAAGAGGCTATTAATTCTGGAGATGCATAGTAATCATAGACATCCAACGAAGTGCTAATTAAATCTGAAAGGTTGAGGTGTTCCACACCACCTAAAAATGCCCTACCTGTCTCTTTTTGGATGGTAATATTGCCAGGATTGATGCTACGATGCACAAAGTTAAACTCAGCAAGGTGTTCCAGAGCTTGAGTTAAATCAGAAATAATCCAAAGTGCTTCTTTCAGTTGCAATTTTTCATGCCGCAATATCCCAGCAAGATTATGCCCAGGGACCCAATCCAAAATCACAAAAGAACGAGAAGTATCCATTGAAAAATCGTGTGCTGTGATGATTCCACGTTCTGAATCTAAGGCCATTAAAAATAAAGCGCGCCTGAGATATTTTTGAAGGTCAACCGGGCTCAGTTCTGGTGGCGCAAATTCAATCAGGTATTGTTGTTGCTTGGACAACCCGACCGCTAGAAAGACGTTTCTTTTATCTGGGAACGGCATGTTCTCCAAAACTTTATAAAAGTCTTTACCACCCGCATAAATTTCTTGTTCAACCAATTTTTGGTTCAATTCTTGGATTTGCCGAATGATTTCTGCATACATATTTTTTTTCCTCTATTGGAAATCTGAGACTTTTGCATCAAGCTACATTTGCTCTTCTTCTATAATATCTCAAAAGAAACAGCGTGTTGCCAGAAAATTCCACAATTTTTTTGACAGAATCCCAAAGCAATGGTACAATATAGCATTTAATTAAAACTTTGTAAAAATATGGTGCAATTACCTAATTTGCAAGTTGCCTGCATGTTGCAGATTGAATTATGAGGTTTTTCATGCCAAATGAGGAAATTCCAGAAATGAGTGGTCAAGCCCAACAAGCTCAACCACCAAAAGAAAGCGTTCCTATAATTGAAGATGCAGTTTTGGAAAAGCATCTTCTGCTACGAGGATTTGTCACTAGAAAACACATTCAAGAAGCTCGCGCAATTCAAGAAAAGCGCAGAAGCGAGGGCGCAGAGACCACATTAGGCGAAGCCCTTTTAGAAAAACATTTTGTGACCATCACACAATTAAAGCGCTTAAAAGCCGAAACCGAAAGCGAAGGCGATGACGAGCCATACCCTGAAATTAAAGGTTATGAAATTATTAAAAAGATCCGCAAAGGCGGTATGGGCACTGTGTATAAAGCCCGTCAGATTAGTATGGATCGCGTGGTAGCCTTAAAAATTCTTGCATCGGAGCTAACCGATGATGAAACGTATGTCAAACGTTTTTTGATTGAAGCCAAAGCAGTTGGCAAATTAAACCATGAAAATATCGTAGCAGGTTATGATGCTGGGTCTCACAACGGTGTTTATTTTTTTGCTATGGAATACATCAATGGTGAGACCATCTTAGAAATCATGCGCAGAGAAAAAATTGTAGCAGTCCCTTTTGCTTTGAACGTTGCTTACCAAACAAGTAAAGCCCTAGAACACGCGGCAAAACACCGCATCATCCACCGGGATATTAAACCTGGCAATATCATGATCAATCATCATGGCACCATCAAACTCTGCGACCTTGGATTTGCAAAAATTTCCAGCATAGATTTATTGACCAAAAAGGGAACAACCCTTGGTACTCCTTATTATATGTCTCCAGAACAATGCCGTGGCTTGCCTGATATTGATACTCGAAGCGATATTTATTCTCTTGGGGCAACCTTGTATCATATGCTGGTAGGCAAGGTTCCGTTTTCTGGCAAAACAGCATCTGAAATCTTAAAGAAACATTTGACAGATTCTTTGGTGATTCCACAAGAACGTCGCGCAGAGATGAGCGAGTACCTTTGCCACATCATTGAAAAAATGATGGCCAAAAATCGAGAAGATCGCTATGAAAATCCAACAGAATTACTTGCCGAGCTTGAGCCAGTGATTGCCAGGTACCAATCTCCCAAAATTTTAATGATCCATCCATCTGGCCATTCAGGAGCAGAAGATTTAGCTTTACTCATCGCAACTGGGGCTTATGAGCAAGGCGGCAAAATTGAAATTGTCAAAGCCGAAGATGTTAAAGCTGAAGATTTGAGACAAGCAGGAGCTATCATCATTGGATCTGTTGATGCAACGTCTTATGTACCTATGGATATCCAGGGAGCCCTTGAAATTATGGAAAGATTCCCTGAAGATATGAAAGGCAAACTAGCCGCTGCATTTGTGGCCCATGAACAAGGCAATCTTTCGAGCAATGCAGCCCAGCAAATGCAAATCATTGTAGAACGTATGCTCAATATGGGAATGATGCTCCGTGGCAGTTTTACGGGTGTTTTAGGCGGCCAAATGTTCCTAGAAGACCCTGAAAGCTCAGAAGGCGAAAAATGTCGTAAAATTGGCTGTGATATGAGCAGTATGTTGATTTATCTAACCGCTGGCAAGCAAACCATGCATCGTGTCCCAGAGCCGGCAACTTCTTCAATTCAAGAAAATTAAGCAGAATTTGTAGTTTGAAAGGAAATTTACAATGGAATTATTCGGCGTGCTATGCGCCATTCTTTTCGGAACTGTGATCGCAGCCATTATGGCATGTCTTCCGGCTTTGCATATCTACAATGTCGCTGGCTTAGTTCTCATTTTTTGCTACCCCATGATTACCACAGGAGCATTCCCAACAAGCATGCTCATTGCATTTATGATGTCTTTGATTGTTGCCTACTCTGTGCTCAATACCATCCCTTCGATTTTTTTGGGAGCACCAGATGAAAGTGCTGTATTCATCACTATGCCAGGCAACCGTGCGTTGATGTTGGGCAAAGGCTATGAAGCTGGCATGCTCACTGGTATTGGCAGCTTAGGTGGGCTTCTTTTCTTATTACTCTTTGCGCTCATTGCTCCAAAGCTTTTGCCAAAAATTCGCGAAGTATGTGGCCCGCATATGCATTGGCTTTTGGCATCTATTTTAGCTTTTATGGTAATGTCTGAATGGCCCAAGGGCGAAAATCGTGAACCAACTGGCTGGCTCAGATTTTGGAATGCTTGGAAAAATCTATTTGCTGGTTTGCTCACCTTGCTTTTATCGGGTATTTTAGGCTTTATTGTGATGTACAAGCCTCTCATGCCTGTTGATGTAGCATTCCAAAACATCATGCCAGCATTTGTGGGTCTATTTGCAATCCCTTGGGTTTTGCAGAACCTGCTTTCTGATACTGAGCCACCACCACAATACATTTCCAAAACAGTGGATATCAATCCAAGATTATTTATCCGTGGCTCTGCAGCAGGCTTTTTAGGTGGATTATTTGCAGCAATTTTCCCGATTATCACAGGCGGTATTGGCGGATTGTTAGCTGGTCATGCCACTGCACAACGTGATGACCGCCTTTTCATCATTTCTCAAGGAGCATCCAAGTTTGTCTATTACGTCGGCGGGTTTTTGCTTCTCTTTGTGCCAGGAGCAAACCGGGCCAAAGGCGGGATGTCTGCCATGATTTCGAGCTTTTATCAACCCATGGGTAGCTATGGCGACTATTATATGGCCATAGCCGTTGTATGTCTATCTACTGCACTGAGCTTTTACCTGCTTTCCCTATTTAGCAAAGGCACAATCAGACTCATCCAAGTCGTGAACTATCGCATCATCTCAGCCGTAACCATGGTTTTCATTTTGATTGTGGTTGTATTCATGGCTGGTTGGGAAGGATTAGTGATTTTAGCTGTGAGCAGTGGAATAGGAATGGTTCCTGTATTTTTTCACTCAAGACGTATGAATTGTATGGGAGTACTATTGATTCCTGTAACACTAAATATGGCAGGATATGGGCCAACTGTAGCAGGTTGGTTAGGATTGCTGTAAGAAGAATAGCCCCGGTTCAATATTGCCGGGGCTGTCAAAAAGATCGGATAAGGACTCTATGGAATTTAGAGCAAATGAAATTCACGAGATAATTTTAAGCGGCCGTGCCCTCACTATAGAACAGGTGGTTGCAGTAGCACGATTTGGAGCGCATGTAGTTTTAAGCTCTGAGGTTGAAGAAAATGTCAATAGATGCCGAGATGTAGTGGATGTAGTTGTTGAAAAAAACATGGTGGTTTATGGCATCAATACTGGTTTTGGTGCTTTACGCGATCGCGTAATTTCAGCGGAAAAAGTAGTGGAATTGCAGCAAAATTTAATTCGCAGCCATGCTTGTGGAGTAGGAGATCCATTCCCCAGTGAAGTAGTACGTGCTGCTATTTTGCTACGAGCCAATACATTAGCTCGTGGGAATTCAGGTATTCGGCTACAAACTTTGATGTCGCTCATAGATATGCTGCATAAAGGCATTTGCCCTTGGGTGCCATGCCAGGGAAGCGTTGGAGCAAGCGGAGATTTATCGCCATTGTCGCACATTGCCTTAGTTCTTATGGGAGATCCTGCTGGAAAGTTTTGGGCATTGGCTTCTGATGCAAAACAGAGCAATGCTTCTCCAGAGCTCTTGCCTTCAACACCAGAAAATCTTCAAAAATATGGATTCTTGCCTATTGTCTTGTCCTACAAAGAAGGCCTGGCATTGAACAATGGTACCCAAGTCATGGCTGCGCTAGCCTGCCTGACATTATACGATGCTTGGTGCCTATTGCATAGCTCTGAAATGGTTGGTGCAATGAGCATGGAAGCCATCCAAGGCGTTGCTTCTTCCCTAGATGCACGCATTCATGCAGTACGGCCATTGTCTCATCAAGAATCTGTAGCCAATCGCATCCGGGAATACCTCAAAAGCAGCAGCAACTTGAGCACACCACTCAATAGCGCTATCTTAGCCAAGATTGTTCAGCAGTTGTCAGAGCTAGAAACTCAATATCTCATGGACTATCCCAATGAAACATGGGTAGCCGTAGGGATTAGCCCATTGCTGCATGAATTGCAGGTGATCGAGCAAGATCAAGAAAAAAATGCCCAGAAGAATCCAGACTTACCTTGGAAAATCTCGTCCAATGAATTAGGCTTACAAAGAGCGCAGGACACTGCACAACGTTTGCAACAAAAACTCCTGGATCTTTCTCGTTTTGTAGATGCTCAAAGAAACGGAGTTTCCATAGCAGACGAAACAAAACATAAGGCAGTGAGCAAATTTGCCGAAGACCTGCGTAGTTTGGCAAATTTACTTAGCCAAGCTGTGCCATCCCAATGCCCAACTCAGGACGATTATTCATTCCGCTGCATGGCCCAGGTACTAGGTTGTGCATGGCGAGCATGGCATCATGCTGCAGAAATCGTGCAAATTGAAATCAACTCAGCAACCGATAATCCACTCATTTTTCCCCCAACCATGGACAAGGAAGCTAAAGATCAAGGGCTATCTTACCAGGACTGGCTTCGGCACAACCCTGAATTATGCCGTGCATCTGTGGTCTCAGGCGGCAATTTCCATGGTGAACCAATTGGCATGGTGATGGATTACCTGGCGATTGCTTTGGCTGAAGTCGGAAGCATCAGCGAACGTCGCACTGCCCATTTGGTGGATCATCATCATAATCATGGGTTGCCAGCCTTTTTGATGAACGATCCAGGACTAAACTCTGGCCTTATGATTCCCCAATACACAGCAGCAGCCCTGGTTTCAGAAAATAAAGTGCTCTGCCATCCTGCTACGGTTGACTCAATTCCAACGAGTGCCAATACCGAAGATCACGTAAGCATGGCCACCATCGCAGCCCGAAAATGTCGCCAGGTTTTGATCAATGTGCAAAGCATCATTGCAATAGAAATGCTCACTGCACATCAAGCTATTTATCTGAGAATGTTTCCCCCAAGCCCACAGGTACAAAAAATGCAACAACTCTTGGAGCAACTCAAAACCACAGATTTTAATGGGCTTTGGTTTATAGACAAAGATGAAGCCTGGTATCCAAAAATTCATGCTATTGCCAGCCTGATTGCCCAAGGAGATTGGATGGCAAAATTTCAGGATGTTGTCCATCTCTAAAAGACATTGGACAGATAGCAAGAAGAGCTTTGGGATATTTTGAAGACAACGAGAGTTGAAGTGTGAAAATTGAAAAATATACTTCCAAGATTATTAAAGCCTAAAACTTATGAATGCATCATACGAATTCAGAAATGGCTATCTCTACATCAGCGTCATGGGCGTATTTAGCATAAATAGAGCAAAAGAGCTTGTGTTGGAATGGGTTGAAATAGCGAACCAACATGCTATCACCAAGCTATTCTGTGATATCACTCTCGTAACAAAGTTTGATGTGCAAGATACCTCAACAATGACCATCTTTGAAATAGCCAAGTTCGTAGCAGAATCGCTTCCCAAAGGCTTCAAGCTTGCAGTGTTAGAAACACCACAACAATTTGAAAAAGATAAATTTGGAGAAACCGTCATGGTCAATAGAGGAGCACTCGTAAAAGTGACACCCCACTTGAGCGAAGCGTTCCAATGGCTAGGATTGCTTATGGATAAGAAGCCTGATCCAGGCAGCAAGAGGGAATAAATTTTTGTCTAGCCTTGCGCAATGGCTTGCATAAAGACTAAAAGACTTAGGCAGATTTTCATGGAAAAATTTTGAAAATTTTGGTAATATTTCGAGAATACGAATGGATAGTTCTCATTTTTAGTCTTTTGGCAAGGCATCACTATCTTAATCTTATTCTTTCATGGCGTTCACCAACGCCTTAATCTAAGGATACCAATTTGATGATTCCTGTGAATGAGCCTTTGTTAGATGGCAATGAAAAAAAATATGTCCTGGAATGTTTAGAAACAGCTTGGATTTCTTCTGAAGGTCCAATGATTAAAAAATTTGAAGACGAATTTAGTCGTTATATTGGAACAAAGCATGGCATTGCGGTTTGCAATGGAACAGCCGCATTAGAAGTTGCTTTATTTGCCGCAGGCATACAAGAAAATGACGAGGTGATTTTGCCATCATTCACCATTATTTCCTGTGCACTGGCTATATTACGGCTTGGTGCTAAACCTGTGCTTGTGGATGTAGAACCTGATACCTGGAATATGCAGGTTCATGCAATCGAGAGTAAAATTACTTCCAAGACAAAAGCAATCATGCCTGTGCATATTTATGGCCATCCTGTTGACATGGACCCTGTGCTTGAATTAGCCCGCAAACACGGGCTTTTGGTGATTGAAGATGCTGCGGAAGTTCATGGAGCAGAATATAAAGGCAGGAAATGTGGCTCTATGGGGCATCTTTCGTGTTTCTCTTTTTATGCAAATAAAATTGTCACCACCGGAGAAGGCGGCATGGTGCTCACAGATGACGATGCTATGGCAGCCCGAGCACGGTCTTACCGCAACCTATGTTTCCAAGAAAAAGAACGTTTTTGTCATGAAGAATTGGGCTATAATTTCAGAATGACCAATATTCAAGCTGCAATTGGGGTTGCCCAACTGGAACAAATTGAAAAGCGCATTGTGTTCAAACGCAAAATGGGGCAATGTTATCGCGAAGCATTAGCCAAAATTCCAGGTATACAAACCCAAGTTGAAAAACCTTGGGCAAAAACAGTCTATTGGATGTATGCGATCCAGCTTAGTCCTACTCTAGGCCAAAATGCACGCCAGGTCATGCAAAAATTGAAAGAAGCTGGTATTGCCACAAGGCCGTTCTTCCGTGGCCTTCATAGCCAACCTGCTTTAAATCGCCGTGGGCTTTTTATCGGAGAAAAGTACCCGGTTACAGAGCAGGCGTATACATACGGATTCTATTTGCCTTCTGGTATGACATTGACCGAATCGCAAGTGCATATTGTTTGTCAAAATCTAGAAAAAATTTTATTGAATCATGGATAAAAGACAAGCCTTATTTTACAAGTTGCCTGCGTTCATGGATTTTTGGGAGCCCATATATGTGCTGCAATTGGCGGAAAGGAGCAATATTTTCTTGGTTTGCCATTGTGGAGTTCCTCCCAAAAAACGTTAGAATCAAGGAATTTTTACATAGTATGATTACCATTCGTGGTGCGACTTCTGTGGATGTGGATGAAGAAATCCACATCTCGGAAAGAGTTTGTGAATTATTTGATAAGATTATGGAAATGAATGCATTGGAGAAAATTTATGCCATTTTTTTTTCCGTGACTCCAGACATTCGATCCATCAATCCTGCCAGCATTGTTCGAGTGAAATACCATCTTTCTGATATAGCGTTGATGTGTTTGCAGGAAGCAAGTTTTGTCAATTCGGCTCCTCGAATCATCCGAACATTGATTTTGGCCCAAGGAACTACTCAGCAATTCATTTATTTGCATGAAGCCAGCAAATTGAGAGAAGATCTCTCGTTGCCAAGAATATTTGAAAGGTAAACCAATGTCAGACAATGAACTCCTTACTCCAGGCCATCTCAGATTAGGTTTGGATGGCACTGAGCCATATTTAACTCAAGGCAGAGAAGAGTTCCTTGTGTTGAAAACACAAGGATTTGTAGGCAGGACACCAGCGTTAAATTATATTCAAAATTTTGTGCAAAACAGCCACAATTCCTGGTTAGTGATTTTCGGCCTACCAGGAATTGGAAAGTCTGCACTTGTAGCCAAATGGATCCAAGATTATAGAATTTCAGAAAATCATCTTCCCCTGGTGTTCCATTTTATTAGCAGAACCGGATTAGAGCATGAATTATATGGTCTTTTGCTCAGCTTAGCTCAGCAAATGCATCAATTGGGAATCTTATCTCAAGAACCTTGCAGGAATCCCTTAGAACTTCAAAAGCAAGTGCAAAATGTCTTGGAAAAAAGCACTCAAAAATTCATCATCTTAATTGATGCTTTGGATCAATTAGAAGAAGCAGGCAAAAATATCGCTTGGCTTCCCAGGGAACTGGCTCCAGGCATTAAATTAATATTAGCTACTCAGCCTGTGCGACCATGGGCTGATCTAAGCACATACCCTCAGTTAGAAAATTTCAAATTGCCAGCTCTAACGTTAGATGAAATGCAACAAATCATCCATCAATATAATACAACCTGCAAATTTATGTTAGAACCGACTCAAGAAGCCATGCTCATCAAGCGGTCTTGTGGAAATCCCTTGTATCTCAAAGTTGCTTTGCCGGCTATTCAAAATCATAAAATTCAGGCCAAAGATTTAGCCTTGTCTGTGGAGCATTTATTTGAGCAAATTATCGAAGGTTTGTATGAGCAATTTGGACAACCTGTGATCCAAGATTTTTTAGGTTTGCTCATCGCAGTCCGAGTTGGCTTAACTGAGCAAGAGCTTCGTGAAATCTTGACCGAAGAATATTCCAAAGCCTTTGTGCCGATCTCTCTTGCTCTGTTCGAGCGTGCCAAAAACGCGCTTCAGCACCTATTCCTAACTTATCAAGGAATAGTCCGATTTTTCCATCCTGATTTTGCTCGTTTGATTCGGCAACGTTTTGGGAAATTCAGCATGCGCAGTTATCACCGCAGACTCGCTTTTTACCTACAAAGCAAAGGACTCACTCACTTACGTAGTTTATATGAATTACCTTATCATTTACAGTTTTCTGAACAATATGTCAAAGTATTGCACTTGCTCACAAACCGTGCCTTTTTAGAAAGCAAATGCGAAGCCGGCATGCTGGATGATCTACTGAAAGATTTTGTTCGGGCTTTATCAAGCCCAACGCTTGCTTTGCCTGCGAGTGCTAATTTATGCCATGAGTCTGGGATTGTGATCAATCGAGAAACACTGATCATGCTACACCGTGGCTTAATGCAAGGACGGGAATTTCTTTCTCATCCTACAGATATGCAGTTGAAAACCATCTTGTAACGACTTGCCAACTAATATACTGCCCAAAAATTCGTTAGAATCCAAAAAAATATTTCCCAGGGCAATAGCCCTGGGTTTAGTCAGTGCTTCGTGGCCAAGGTAGATTGTTTTATCGAAAGCAAATGCAAAAGAGGAAAATATGGGAACACGCATTTTGGAATTCCCCAAGGGATTCCTTTGGGGTGTTGCGACAGCTAGCCATCAAAACGAAGGGAATAATACAAACAATGACTTTTGGGCATGGGAGCAAATGCCAGGTCATGTAGTAGATGGCACTACAAGCGCATTAGCTTGTAATTGGTGGGAAAATCCAAAACCTGACTTGGCGCTGATGAATGATATGAAGCTCAATACATTGCGAATATCCTTAGAGTGGAGCAGAATTGAGCCTAAGCCAGATCAATGGGATAGCGTTGCAATTGAAAAATATCGTGCGCTTTTGCTCGACCTAAAAGCGCGACAAATTACACCCATGATTACCCTCCATCACTTTACCAATCCTATCTGGCTTGCAGAAATAGGCGGGTGGGCTAGCCCAAAAATTGTAGAACGTTTTGCAAAATACGTGCACAAAGCTGTTTCAGCTTTTCAGGATTTATGCACAATCTGGTGCACCATCAATGAGCCAATTGTCTATGGCATCCATGCTTTTGTCTTAGGCCGTTGGGCACCCGGCGATCATAGTTTATGCAAACTTGTGCAAGTCACACATAACCAAGTAGCAGCCCATTGTGCAGCGTATAAGATCATCCACGAATTGCAGCCAGAGGCGCAAGTAGGTATAGCCCAACATTTTGCAGGATTTGCTCCCGCAGACGATAGTGCTTGGAGCGCGCGTGTTGCAAAATGGAGAGACACGCTTCTCAATTGGCGTTTCCTCGATGCCATCCAGTATGGAAAGATCGCATTCCCATGTTCCTGGTTCCCTCATCACAATCTTACATTTTCCAACACCAATGATTATTTAGGCATCAATTATTATGGACGACATTTAGTCAAATTTTCTGCTTTTGCACCAGGCGAACTATTTGGCAAATCTGTGTCGGCTGATCCTTCTGTTGCGTGGCCCGCACCTTGGCAAGATCGAGAAATTGCGCCTGAATGTTTGTATGATTTTTTAGTACGCATGCGCACTTATCAAAAGCCTATTTATGTAACAGAAAATGGCTTGGCTGATAGCGAGGATACCAAACGGCCCCAATTCCTTTTGGAACACCTTGCAGCCGTCCATCGAGCTATCCAGGCAAATATTCCAGTACGAGGGTTTTATCATTGGACATTTGTGGATAATTATGAATGGGTGGAAGGATGGACAGCGCGCTTTGGCCTAATTGGATTAAATCCAAAGACGCAGGAGCGAATCAAACGGCCTAGCGCAGATTTATATGCAGCTATTGCACAGAAAAATGCCATTACCGAAGATTTAGTCGCTCAATATGCGCCCCAGAGCATGGACAAAATCTTCTGCAAATAGATCCAAGATGGCAACCACATCACCGGAGGCCGCACTTCCTAGCCGCAATTATTTTTGGCAGGCTCTGTGCGTGTGTATTCCATGATTCATTCAATTCTATGTTGCATGGTATTGGTGCTTTTACTTGGATGTGCCAATCAAGACATCACTCAGACATCTTCGTTTGTATTTCCAGCCCAACCGCAGGGTGATGCAGCAATCAAGCAAGCTGAATTAGACAGCGTAGAACAGCCAGCCGAGTTAGTATCGCTGCTGCCATACAAAGGGAAATATCGGCACGAGCCTAAATTAAAGCAATTGCTTCTTGAAATTCCCCAAATCAGTCAAACAACCATCTCCAAAATTGCAGAGTACACTGGATTTTCTTACACTGAATTAGGCAAAATTATTGTCAAAGTTTCAGATTGGAATGCCAAGGACCATCCACAACATCAAGTAGTCCGTGTTGCAGGACAAGGGCAGCATCAATGGGAAATTCGCCTGGTGGCTGAATTCTTGTTCACGGGCAAAGATGCTTTGAATTTGGTCTTTCCCAGGTTGCTCTTTACGGCTATTTATCAACAGCAACGCCCTGATTCATTGGATACAATTCCACAATGGCTGTGGCAGGCTACGACATGGCATATTGTAGATCGCTCATCAGATACCTTTGATTATTTTTATTTGCAGATGCTAGAAGAACAAAGGCCACTTGCTTTGTTTATTGCTGGCTTAGCTGTGCCTAATTTAGAGTTTCCTGGATTACAAGGGTATCTTGGGTTGCAATTTATCCAGGCATTCTACAGTGATGGCGCTGCAAAGCTCAAGCAACTGCTTCACAATATATTTTGGCAAGGTAAAGATTGGGAAGCAGAATTTGCTGCAATTTTGGGAATGCCTTGGATTGCCTGGCAAGATAAAGCCCGCAATTTTGCATTGAGCCATCTTCAAAAGCACTATCAAGGCACGATCTTAGCGTATCGCAAGATACTGCGGCTTTATTTGCAAAAGGACTATGCGACTGCTATTCCTGAACTCAAAAAAATGACTTTTGAATTTAGCAATACCTTCATTGCTGGCAATCTTCTATTCTGGCTGGGTATGTGCTATTATCGAGTCGAACAATATCCTGCTGCTCAAGAGTATTTTCAAGAAGCAATTCAAAAATTTTCACCACAATTAACCTACTTAGCTGAAGCTTATTATCGCAGCGCTCTCTGCGACTTTCATCAAAGCCGCCTAGCCACTGCCATCCCCAAGCTGTCTGATTTTGCTCGAGATTTTCCAGACCATGACTTACGACCCAGTGCTTTATTTTTTGTTGGGCAATGCCTTCAGCAACAAAACCGCATGCGAGATGCGATCTTGACTTACGAATCTTTGGCCCAGCAATATCCACAACATTCCCGCACCAAAGAAGCTTTATTTCAAGCTGGATTGCTCTGCCCTAAGCTAGGATGGTTCAGAACAGCTCAGCAAAATTATGAACATTTGCTCATGCTCCAACTTGCCCCAGAAGAGCAACAACAAACGCAAGCCAATCTGTCTGCACTGGTCGAAACTCAAAAAAATCCAATACCTCAAGACTTAGCAAAACAATTGGACAATCAAATATCTCATTTTCAAAGCAAGCCTAAGGCAGAGCAACAAATGATCCTGGAAGAATGCTCCAGAATTGGAGAGCATTCGTTGCCTTGGCTAGAAAAATTAGCAGACTTAATTAGCCCGGATTTGATCCAAAACCTGATTCAATCTGCTGTACAGATGCAGAGTTCAAAAGCAGCCCGGGTTTTGTTGCATACCTTACGTAAATATCCTGAACAAAGCAATGCCTTGCTGCTAGGATTGATCCAATTGCAAATTCCCATGCAATTTTTGCAAGAATGGGTTCAATCTGCTATAACAAATTTGCCAGCAGCGCAACAAACAAAAATTACCCAGCAGCTCGAAATGGTACTATGGGATATCACCCCAGCGATGCAAGAAAAACTGCCTTATATTCTCGTATATCTCAATAGTAGTGCAGCAAAGCAGGCACAGGTGGTTGAGCAATTGGCATTAGGATTTGGCATAGAGCAAGTGCCTGTGCTTGCAAGACTGGCTCGCTATGGTGCAAGTCCAGAAGTACGCATCCAAGCATTGGAAAATTTGGTAGAATGGCAGGATGAAAAAAGCAGCCCTCTATTGGCTCAGCTTTTGCTAGACACCAATCCTCAGATTCAGATTGCAGCTCTTTTGGGCCTAGCACAAATGAAACAATATCCCTGGCCAGAATTTGCAAAACTACTGCGTATCGCTCAACGAGAGACAAAGCTCACGTTGCTAGATGTGCTTGCTGCATCTGAATCTTCTATGGCTTGGCCTATTATGATTCAAGCTATAGAGGACGATGATCTTATCATTCGAGATCGTGCAAAACAAACTTTGCGGCAAATGCCCAGTCAAACTTTACTGCCACTTATCATCCCGAAATTTATAGAAAATGGCCATGCTGTATATTTTTATATGGCATTGGCAAAACTTTTACAAGAAGTCACCAAATCGAATATACCATTTGAACCTGAGATGACCCAAGAACAAAGAAAACAACTCATCTCCAAATTCCAACCATAGAAAGATTAAAATTATTGTTCATAGGAGTCACAGATGTTGAAGAATTTTTGTCTCATCATAATCCTAATGATTGCGACTGTGAATTTATTTGCAGAGCCTCCATCTCCACTGAGTTATAAAATGGAGCCACTAAGTATGAAAGAGTGCTTGTCCCAAGCACTGCAATATAACTTGGATATCGAAATCGAAAGTTATAATCCCAGAATTCGTGAATTTGATCTCAAATATGCCCATAGCGTATTTGATCCTGCATTGACTTCTACTTTTTTAGTCAGTGAGACAGAAAGAGAAGTAGTCTCTAGTAGTTTAGACAGCAATCCTGTTTCCATCTATACAACTAGGTCCGTGGATTGGGAAGTTGGAGTCGCCAAACGCCATATCCTTGGCGGTTCTGTAGGATTATATTATGGCATTGACTATGCCAAAAGTTTGGATGTCTCTTCTTCGATTCGTAATCCACAATGGGGACACGGCATCAATCTAAAAATCTCCCAACCGTTGCTACGCGGGCTTGGCATTCAAGTCAATATGACAGACATTTATGTTGCACGAAATGAGCAAGATCGCGCGTATTATCTTTTACACAATAAGATGATCAGTGTGTTAGCAGATGTAGAGACAGCTTATTGGGATTTGGTCAACGCAATTGCCAATTATGAACTACAACGAAAATCATTGGAACAAGCAGAAAATTTATATAAAATTACGCAAACAAGAATTAAATATGGAACCTCAGCGCCCGCTGATATTTTGGATGCTGAGCGCAATGTTGCCTATAAACAAGATAGCCTGGTAGTAGCGGAACGCAGCATCTATGACACAGAAGATCGGCTAAAACAATTGATTCGGCCCCTGGATGTTTCTTACTACAAAGATGTACGGCTTTTGCCCACAGAGCAACCTGTGTTCAAATCCTTGCAAGTTGACTTTGATGCATGTTTGAAAGAGGCCATGGAACAAAGGCCTGACCTCAAAGCCAGTGAAATTAGCTTAAGAAATATCAATTTGTCTATTGACAAAGCAGAAAATCAAATGCTACCTAAATTAGATTTAGCCGCTGATGTTGGATTTCGTGGCAATGGCCATGCTAGCAGCGAAGCTTGGGATGGTATGAAAGACGGAGATGCGTTTTCATGGAGTGTTCAATTGAGTCTCGAAATCCCAATCGGCAATCGCGGGCCTAGAAGTAAATACATGCAAGCACTTTTGGAACGCAAGCAAATTATACTCGAACATAAAAGCCTTGAAAATCTTGTTATTTTCCAAGTTCGCGCTGCAAGTCGCCAATTGACGACTGCTATGCAAAGGGTCGAAACTGCCCGCAGAACACGAGAATTAGCTGAAAAGCAATTGGCAAATGAAGAAAATAAATTTAGAGCTGGCAAAATTCCATTGTACCAGGTGCAAGATACAGAAGAAAAGCTGATTGAAGCCAGAATTGCAGAAAGCAATACACTTTTGGATTACCAACGCGCCTTAGTACAGTTGGAAAAAGTAAAAGGCACACTTTTGCAAAGTCTGAGTAAATATGGCATCACGATAGCTCCAAAGGCCATATCTCAAGATCAGGAAAGGACATTTTAGTGATACGTGCATTGACTTTGCTAGTCCTTTTCCTGATCTTTGTGCTCCAAATTTCTTCTACAATTCACAATTTACCTTTGGGAAATCCTGCATTTTGCTGGGATATACGTGTTATCCAAGAAGGTCTGATTTATTCCAGTGCCCCAGATATATTCTTACAATGGCCTGAATTGATCAAAGCGGTGAGCCAATGTAAGATTATCCTTGCAGGCGAAAGCCATCTCAATCTTCGCCACCATGAGCTGCAAGCCAAGCTGATCGAAGATTTGGTTCAAGCAGGCAAAAAAGTAATCATTGGAATGGAATTTTTAGATCGTGGGCAATCGTATTTGCCTACATCGCATGATAAAAGCCAAGCATTGCCGAATGCACAGCATTCCCTTGCTTTCTTTGAACAAACAGATTGGTTCAACAAAGTTGGCTATAGCTATCGCTATTACCAGCCAATTGTGGAGATGAGCCAACGATACGGAATCCCAATGTACGGCCTTAACATCCCTAGGGCCGTTGTGCATCAAGTCGCCCAAAGTGGCCTTCAAAGCCTGAAACCTCAAGATCGTGCTTTGTTTGGAGAAGTCAAAACAGACTATATTCAACATCGCTACTTAATCCAACGTATTTTTGGCAAATCCAGCATTTCCAATCCTGCGATATTTGAACGAATGTATGAAGCCCAATGTGTTTGGGACTGTGCAATGGCCTATTCCATCCAGCAAATCTTGGCTGACTTGCCAGACGATGCTGTTTTGGTTGTTATTGTAGGCAGTGGACATGTTATTTATGACTTAGGCATTCCACTGCGGCTTTTAGAATTTGGCATTTCCAATTTCACAAGCATTGTATTCCATGAACTTGAAAAAGAAGAACCAGATTCTGATCCGCATTTTAAGCCAGGCAAAGAACCTCTGAGCAATCCAATTGCCCGCAATCTAGGCCATTTTACGATAGGCACACCAGATAGCTCAGTACCCGCATTCCCCAATCCAGGGTGCAAACTGAGCCTCAATGCCCAAAACCAAGTCGAAATTACCCAAGTTTCTCCAAAAGGCATAGCAGCAGCTTGTAGTTGGCGCAAACAAGATATTGTGCTCCAACTGCAAGGCCAGGCCGTAACCACGCTTGCAGAAGCACAAAAAATATTGACGTATGTAGCCTGGAATGACCGCTTATCTTGGAAAATCCAACGTGGGCAAGAAATACTCTCAGGAGAAACCACTCTAACTTCTGAAAAATAAACCTCTTCAAACACAAAAAGACCGGGTATAAACCTGGTCTTTTTGTATAAATACCTCTTCAAACACAAAAAGACCGGGTATAAACCTGGTCTTTTTGTATAAATTTTTTTTAATGATAACCTGGAAGCCGTTGCCTTTCTACCGAAACGGTGTTGATGATTTCTTTGTATAAAGCATGCACAATCCACCGAACACGAGCAGCAAGAGAGTGCATGGTTCAGGCACAGGCGCAGCGACTCCCATTTCGATATTGTCAAACAAAGCAGCGCCGCTGGAGACAGAAACTTTCAGTTCATTGAATGTAATGCCTGTGAAACCATAAAATCCAAGGCTAGCATTATCAAAAGTTGTTGCAATAGAGAATGTTTCAACAACAGCGCCATTCAATAAAGCTGTGAATGTGGTGGTAGCAGGGTTGGTTGCTAAACCAACTGCCGCAGCGGTTTGATTTGCGCTAAAGTAGATGGAAAATGTTGGATTGCTACCATTGCCTAAATAATGGCCTGTGATGCCGGGGAAGCTGGCTGTGCTTTGAGAATCATAAATCATGCCCGAGGTAAATGTAACGCCATACGATGCGTATTGGGTCGAGATTTGAGTGCCTTGCGTAAAGACAATCTCATCAAAAGTGATGGTTTTGGTTGGGCTTGTCAATCCAAAATTGTTTGAAATAGAGGTTGCATAAAGCCCGCTTATGCCAAGGCTTAAAAAGCATATCATCCAAATTATTTTGCTCATAATTTTTCCCTTTCTTATAGTCTAGTACAAGATCCGCCTTTTTAGGCGGATCATTGACTTATTTCTTTCGGAGAATCCAAGCGGCTAAAAGACCAAGACTTGCTAAAATGATGCTATTAAGCTCAGGGACTGGAACGATGCTCACATTATCCACTTGGAAAGTGCCTTCATCTGTGATACCAAAAGCTAGGTATGTACCTGTGAATGTTGGCGCAACACCTGGGACATAAGAAATAGTAGCATCTGTAGGGCGCACTGCGCCAATAGTCCAAAATCTGGCTTCTAAGGTTTTATTCGATCTATAGATAAATTCAAAATTATAGTCTTGTGCAGAAGTAATTGTGATAGAACCGCTTTTGAGTGAGCTTACATGACAAGCCTCTGTGACGCTTTCATCCACTACATAATACTTGCTTAGAGTAGGATTGATCTCGATTCCATATCCTTTACCTCGAGTACTCCAAGTAGTAGTATTTGGGTTAGAGGTAATATGTGAAGAAAGGGCATTGAGCGTGATGTAAAAAGATTCATCTCCAGCACCTCGATAGGTATAATTCATTACACCAGAGAGGATTACATCAGTCAATGTGCTGCCTAAGTTATAATAGGCAAAATTATCTCCAATTTCTTCATTGGTGCCATTGTCTAAGAGCATACGATTGCTGGAAATCCCATGGGTTCCGCCACCTGTGGCTAACCATCCATTGCCGACAGCAGTTGTACTATTGGCTCGGTTAAAATCATCGGTGAAGGTTACTGCCATGAGGGAAGTGGAGATGCAGAGCATGAGCAGCAAAAAAAGATTTTTGTTCATAGCGGATGTCTCCTTTGTAAAAAGTGTCTATTATACGTTGATCTTAACCTACCTATCATACAAAAACAACTAGATTTCAAAAAATATTTTAGATCTTCAAAATTTTCTAGGTGTCTTTGCCTTGCTTCTAACGGATTTTGGGTTGGCCACTAGGTTCAGCCAATCGGTCGGCCATTAGGTTGGAGTATTTTTATGGTTCAATTTAACATGGCCCCAGGTTAATTTTTCCTGCAAAATATGGTAAAAGCTTCGGCCGCCTGTTTCGACCAAATAAAATTTCTCTTCTGCCTGCGTAATGATGAGTTGGTCATGAAGTTGCAATGGCCAATTGATTTGTCCGTCTAGGCTAATGAGGGCAGCTTCAGCAGTGGCAGGCAGGAACTGGATGCGGATTCGATGCTGTGCTGAAATGACCAACGGTCGCAGGGTTAAGACATGTGGGCAAATGGGGGTGATGACCAAGGCTGGTATATCTGGTGACACAATAGGGCCGCCAGCAGAAAGAGAATATGCAGTAGAGCCAACGGGTGTCGCAATAATCACTCCATCACCTCCGTATGTCGTGATTTCTTCCTCATCAATGAATAACGTGGTGTATGTCATACGAGCTACAGAAGCAGCTTTGATCACAGCATCATTGACGGCTAAGCCAGAATGTACCACTGTGCCATGGCGTTCTACTTGGCAACGCAGCATCATGCGAGGCGCTATGATACGCTGGCCTTCTAAGATGCGTGGGATTTGGTTGTAAAACTCTGCAAACGTAAGTTCAGTCAAAAATCCTAGCCGGCCAAAATTCACGCCAATCAAGGGGATTTTTGTGCCTGCTACATATCGGGCAGCGGCTAAGAGCAATCCATCACCACCGAAGGTCATGAGATAGTCCAACTCGTGTAGATGCTCTGGCAATAATTCCTCAAGTTTGGTAAACCAGCCTTTGATTGTGGCTAAATTTTCCAACCAAGGCTGAATTTCGGCTAATGAGCGTTTGACTTCAAGTTTGCGTATATCTGCAAGTACCGCAATTCGTTTTAGCATGGATGATGACGCTCTTTAAAATGCTTTCAATGTGGAGAACTCTCGTATAAGATTGCACTGCAGCAAAGTTTTTGCCGCGAAGCGGTTTGGGAATAAAGCCTGGGGTTTTTAACCCCAGGCTATGTCAACTCTTATCGTGTCCTGAAGGGACACCGGAAAACCTGGCATTCTATCAAAGAGAACTTTTATTTCCGAGCGAATTTTTTTTGATTGATACAGATTAAGGATCTTTTTTTAGTATATTCTAGCATAACAAGTTAGAATTTCCGAAAATCCACCTTACTGATGGATAGAATTGGCGAAAAAGGAAATTAGTATGAGTAAAGATTCGGACTTTCCTTCTACTTCTCAGCTTGCAAAAGATTTGTAGGCTTATCACTTACTTTGGGTATTGGCAATATTCTGCACCCAATGCGTCCATCATGCAACGGCCTCGTGTTTTTCTTCCTCCATTTCGCCTGAAATAAAACAAGGCAAGTGTAGCAAATGCACTTGCCTTGTTTATGTTAACGTTAGTAGAAATACACCACAATTGGAAGACCAACAAGGATCAAGATGGCTGCGATGATCACTAGGACGATTAGGCCTAGTTTAACAAAGAAAGAGCCTTCTGCAAAGGAAAATAGATCGCGGCGATAGGACCAATAAATTAAGCCGAGCAAAAGTAACAACTGGATCATACGCCAGGCTTTGCTTTCCTCGGGTTCAACAAAGGCATTAATTTCGAGGTTGGTGTTGCCTTGTTTTCCTGCGAAGTGGAATACCTGAGCATCACTTGGGTAAACAACATCAAATTGGAAATAAGGGACTCCTTCAGTGGCTTTGGCTTGTTGGATTTGTAGGCTGTGGGCGTATTGTGCGCTCTGCCGCTCCGAGAATTTCTCATTGGTTTCGCCGGCCCAGATTTCCTTGCGTGCTTCTTCTGCGATTTTATTGGGTTGTGCGTCTCGTCTGCTTGGGGTTGCTCGACGGCCTGCCCGTTGGGCATCCACTAAGTTGCGAACGCCATATTGCTGGAGCTGTTGAACATTATACGCATTTTGGGCCTGGTCTGCTTGTTGACGTACGTCTTGCATATTGCTAAAGAGGCGTTCTTGGGCTGCAGCCTGGTCTTTTTGCCAACGTTCTTGCCTGAGTTTTAAGCGATTGTCACTGGATAAAACTGACGAAAGAATTTGTTGCTGTTGAGCTTTTGCCTGCTCTTCTTTGTATGCCACAGCAGGGCCTGGCTGATATTCTTCAAAGTAAAAACTGCGGCTGTAAACCAAAGGACTAATGTTTCCGCCAAATTTATAGAAATAGCCTTTTGGCAAATACACTGTCCAATGGACCCGAGCAATTTCATCAATATTGGTGACTAGAGGCAGTTTTAAGTTGCATCTCTTTGGAGATTTAAAGAGATCTGCTGAGAAGCTATAGATGATGCGGACTGAAATTTTATTTTCTTTGTCTTGGCTTTGACCATATTGCAAGGGAATCAAAATGCGGTCTTGTTGCTGCACAGGCCGTATGAATTGGCCACCCACAAACACGCCCCATATATTGACATCTTGGAGCCGCTCTAATTCCAAGAATTGGAGGCCAGAGTGGCGTACATTGTAGATCACACGTTGGCGGCATTCCCCGTATTTGCTAATTGTGGTGTCAACCTTGACATCATCAATGCTAGCGCGGGTGCTTGCTACGACTTGTTGCTTGCTTTCTGTGAAGGTCAATTGCCAATCCCTGCGATCCATTTTGTAGGCCAAAATATAATCATAAGCTGTTGTTTCTGGAGGCAAGAATCCTACTTGTGTGGGGGATATCACGCTCAAACCATTTGTATTTTGCGGCAAAAGTTCATATTGGGATTGATTTTGGATGACAACATAGCATCGTTGGCGTATCTCACTTGGGAAAATCATGGGGTAGAATAAAATGCCTGTGCCTTTGTTTTCCAAAACCCTAGGGAAAATAGTGAGCAAATATTGATCTCGCACTTTGGTATGAAGCACAACTTGCCATAAATAGGATTTTTTTTGCTTCTCTTTTTTAATTTCCTTGATGTTATCGCCTAAAATTTCAAGGTTTTCAGCAATGTTTTCTGGAAGCCTGAATTGGAAAGTATCTGTTGCAGCATGGGCAATTTTGTATCTTAGATAATAGCCAAAATGAATCCAATCATCTTCAACCAGAAGTACAACTAATGTGTCTAGTTCTAATTCTGCACCTTTGAGCTCGCGTTGGATTTTGCCGCTATAATCACTGCCTTCAAATTTGAAGGCATATCGTTTGATATATTGTGGAATAGCTGCATAATCTGCTACATCGTATTCTTGTAGCCCTTTTGTTTCTTGTAGGCTTAGCATAATATCTTGAGACGAAGCAATTAAAATATCCCCAGATTGATATTGAAGTTGGGAAGATGCAAAATAGGGAATTGCAAAAATTTTTTCATCATCCCCTAATTCTTTTTCCAATTCCATTTGCCAAGCAACGTTATCTCCCCGCTGTAGGCGTGATGCCCATGTCAAGGCTAGGGTTGTACCAGATGAATTGGTTGTTGTACGCCAGTCCTTCAACAATGGTCCTGTGACTTTGGCCACTTTATAATCATTGGGTACTAAAATTTCTTGGCCAAATAGGTCTTTGCCACGGATTTCCATGTTGCAGGAATAGGTTGCAAGGATTTTTTCTTCTCCAATTTTCATAATCAGCCTGGTTTCGCCCACATTATGGGCTTTCTGGTGCTGAATGCTCAGGCTCAATTCATAAGGATGATCATTAAAATGGAATAGTTCCCAGAAATATTCGTTCTGCTGGTTGCTTCCCATTTTGCGGAGATTGCTGCTTTCTGTGATGAGGCTGCTATATGCGTTGTGTGTGGATACAATCAGCTCGCCATTTTCTCGGGTTGCATCCAAAGGAATGATCTCTGGAAACATCACTTGGGCTGGCAAATTTGGCAAAATCTTTTCAGCACGCAATTGCACTGCGATCTGGCTTTGAGAGCTATCCAATAGCCGCAGAATAATTTTATTTACGCCTTTTTCTTCGGCTAATATCCAACGTTCTAAGTTGGTGCATTGGAGTTGGGTGATGGTAAAATCAGAGGGCATCTCTAGAATTAGCTTATCGCTTTTTCCTGAGATCATGTTGTATTGAAGATTGCTTTCGATTTGCAACAACTGATCTGCTACTGTGAGTGTGGATTTTGTGGTAACAGCGATATTCAGGCCTCTGGCTTTGCTTTGTTCAGAAGATTGATACCATTGGAATGAAAGATTGGGATACTGGCCTGGGAAAATAGACAAAACTTTTCGTCCTTGTTCCACGTGTTCATACCAGTCGCCTGGCCAATCTCCAAAATTCACTTCAAGGTCTTCATCCAACTGAATTTCAAAGAGCGAGGTTGGAATAGAAGCCAAAGAAAGAGTGATGTCTCCACGTTTTGCGTTGACTTTGCCAGGTGGAAGCACATCTAATTCAATGCGATACTGGCCTGGGTCACGAAGCAGGATTGTGTAGCTTCCTGCAGCATTCGGTGTGAGAGCTATATTGGGTATAGGTTCTGCATCTTTTGGATAAAGCATTGCTCTTTTCACAGCAGTTCCGGCTAGCCCCAATGGAATGACCACAGATGGTTTCTTCACCTCGATTAAGAATTGAGAGCGCAGGATCATCTGATCGCCTTGAATTTCCGCAACATACCTAGCGTGATATAAGTAATAGGCTACATCTGGACCAGTTGGTAACACGCCGATCGCTTCTTTAGGATATGCGCGGTTCCAGAGTTCACGATAGCGCTCATAAGACACAAAAACGTTCGCTGCTTCGTTTAAGTCGAGCGGTTTTTCTGGATTATACGGCACATAAATCGTAGGGATTTGTGTTGGGGCAGGTTGGGCTTCAAGTCCAATTTGCGCTCCAAAGCCTAATGCCACAACTACGAAAATCATGGCCACTGGTAAGGGTCGTGCCATTCGCAAGACGCGGCCTAGATAAGCAAGGAGCAGATAAATCCATCTTAATGGGATGGACAAGAGGATTCCCCAAGCAATAAAATTGCAATATTGCATGCAAATTTTGCCAAATAAAAATGGAATAAAGCTTACCACAAGCAAAAGCACTAAAATCATTGGGAATCTAGGCAATCTTCGAGTCGCTAATAGCATAAGACCACCAATGGTGGAAAGTCCTAAGAGGAGCAATCGCAAACTACGTAACATGTCTTCGTGCATGTAGCGAATGCTATCTGTTATTTGTCCATTTTCTAAGCCATGAAAAATTCGGGACACTTGAACAGAGGCCCGAGAATCCATCATTTCAATATCCAAAGATCTAATTCCTGCGACCTTGACTGCTGTAATGCCAGTCTGATCTATCTGAACCTGACCTGTAGTTTTTGCTGGCGAAACTGCTGGCTCAGGTTTGGGTGGCTCAATGGGCATAGGTTGTGGTTCTGGCTCTTTTTTTCCTTCCGTGGTAGAGGTTGTGACATCGCTAAAATCGTCTTCATAGCCTATTGCATCAGAAGGGCTTAATTCCTTTTCTTCTTCTTCTTTGGCAAGCTGTTCTTCTAATATTGGCTCTGCAGGGCTAGGCGGCTCTGGTGGCGCTGGCGGTGCGAACTCTGGTTGAACTATCGGGGCTTCTGGTTTGGCTTCATCATATTCTTCACTCAAAGCTTTGGATTCAGGCATTTGATCTTTGCCTGTCAGAGGTCGTTTAGCCGGCATGCTTGGGCGCGGCTTAGATGGCGGTAGCTGCACTTGCGGCTGCCTAGCTGCTTGTGGCTTAGGAGAAAATTTGCGTTTCTCACGCGCAACAGCTCTTCCACCAGGAGCAACTTCACTTTTATCGCCTTTTTTATCATACGCGACTTGCTCTTGTGCTTGGCTTGGAGCTACACTAGGCTGCGCATACGAATCGGCGCGTGGAGCTCGAGCATATTTTTCAGACACAGATGATACAAATGTTTGGGATATTACTTTGAGCAATGTTTCATACCATGGCTCTACATTGACATCTGTCCAATGGCTTGTGACTTTGTATTCTGCAGGTAAATACACAGACCAAGAATATTGTTGAATGGGAATGTCTTTGGCGGTTTTAGGGCATTCTAAGTATACTTTGCCCAATCTGCCCAATGCCTGGACAGGCCGTTCGTAGGCCACATAGATTACATCTGGCCTGCCATCATTGTGTCTTGGGATAGGAATAGAAAGTTGGCCATCTTTTTGGAGAGGCTTCTCGCCTTCTTCATTGACCACTGCAGACCAAAAGTTTGCATTAGGCGGCATTTTAATTTCAAAATATTGACGGCCTAAATGGTTGAGTCTGTATTCACAAAGCACGCGCTCTAAATCTGGCTGTGGATAGATGGTAGAAATTTTTACAGAAGTTAAAATGGCTGTGGCAACAGGCACTTTTTCGTACATGGTGATGTTCAGGGTCAGCTTAAATTCGTTGTTTGCAAATTTGTATGTATGTAGGAACGGTGTCAAAGGAAATTCAGGGTGTGATATAATTGGGAACTGTTGTAATGGAACTAAGCTTAAGCCTTCTTGGCTTGTGATTTGGATTTTAGCTTGTGAAATAGTGGTGATGCCAATGAATCCACGTTTGCGATCCACGCCTGGAAATTGAAGATTGGGAAGTAAGAAACTCCACGTTTTGCTCAAGCGGTCTGCTTCAGCTTTCGAGACTGCGGCCAAATTTGTAAGTGGAACTTCGTAACTCAAATATAAAGAATAACTCCCCAATACTTTTTTCTGCAACGTAACTTTCCATTCATGGCCTAAATCTGTAAGCTCATGGCTTTTTTCTTTGATTAAATTGAATTCATCGCTGATGTGCAGCAAATATGGAAATTCTTTGGGCAAAACAAAGTGGAAGATAGACCGCGATAAATCTTTGGCTTCATACACAAGCACGGCTGCTGCTCGGATGCGCTCTGGTTCAATGGCAATGTAATGCATGGCCATGACAGAGTTGTACGGCGTTTTGGGTTTAATTTTAAGGTTAATTTGTGCATTGGCATTGTACAATTTCATGCCTAAGCGTAGATCATTGCTGGTAATCTCAAGGCTTCTGATAATGTTTAAATCCACAGACGAAGCCTGTACCAAGCTCAGTACCTCGGTCTGATAGTCAGGATCAACAATGATTGCTAAAAACGAAGGCATGTATTCTGTCTGAAGAGGTGTGATCAAAGGGACTGAGAAGTCTTTGCTTTCCCAATTGCTTTGCCATCCTTCTGGTAATTGCTGAAATTTCATCACCACACGAGCTTGGGTGCCTTTGGTTAACTTATTTTCCAAAGGAATGACCAATATATCATTTTTGATATGATATGCTGGAAAGATTTGTTGCAATGGGCGATTGGCAGCAAAATTGCAAGAAACATGAATGTATGTCAATACCCATCCTGGGGGTAATTGCAGCATCAATTCTTTTACTTTGCCTTGCAAAATGTCAAATTTGACATCGCTTGCTAACCATAGTCCGTCTCGGTATAAGCTTAAAGCCGTGATCAGCGAGCTTTCGATTTTAGGAACAATGTTTTTCTTTTTGAGCACAATTTGGTAATCATCTGGCCCAAATTTAAAGAAAGCAAATGTTTGATCACCTAAGTTAGGCCATTCAATGGCCTTAGATTCGCATTCCTGCGCTGCTAATTGACGGACTTGGAAATTTTGGAGCAATTCCAAATCCACATCTTCGGTCTTGGAGATTTTAATCCAGCCTTCTTGCCGGAATAAGTGATCATCTTTCACTTTTAATTTAGGTAAAACAAAGTCACCATCTTGAATCAAAGATTGTTCACATTTCAACACAATCTGGCGTTTTCCCAAGATTGCTTCATCGAATTGGATTGTCAATATTTTTTCTTGATTTTGAACACTGGCTTCCCAGCGATTTTCTGAGATACTGACAATTTCAAGATTTTCAGGCAATACCAGGGTACATGTTTTTTGTGGGCCATGACGAACATCCAAAGCAATATTAAACCAGGATATCACACTATCCATGCGAATGACATGGCTTGAGGTGATTGTGGTTAAAAGCAGGGTTTTTTTGACATCCTGCTGCTCTTTGGGCCGAATCATGAGATTCAGCTCATTGGTATTTCCAAAATATATGGCTAATTTATTTTCTGTCTTTTGAGCTATTGGGTTGGTGGTGTATTCAAGCTCTGGTTGGGTTTCTAGTTCAAAACATTGAGCTGCAAAATTCCCCAAGATCAGCTTACCATGCAATTCATCTCGGCTTGTGCTCAAACGATAGTGCGCCATAAGCTTCGCTGTATGTCTGCCTTGACCTTGGACCCAGAGATAATATTGTATCTTGGGATTGGGCATAGGCGCAATCGGAGGATTGACACGTTGCACCACTTGTATTGGCATTTGTTGTTGCATTTGTTGTTGGCTATATTCTATTTCTGCTGGGATTGGCGGATTATCTGTTATAGGTGGCTGCGCTTGTGCAATGCTTGGCAATTCCACTACACGAATCCGGGCTTCTTCATTGTCCAAAAATGCTTTTTCAACGCCCAGATTGCCCAATTCCAAGACAAGCTCAGTTGGGGTGTCTTTCAGTGCAGTGAATAACACATTCATTTCTATATGCAAAGTTTTATTAGAAACATGGGCTTTGTATAGCACATCGTGAATGACCAATTCTAAGGGAGCAATTTCAGCAGCCACTGGCTGCTTTTTCAAAAGATCTAAATATTGAGCATAAGAAAGTCGAATTCCTTTTGGCTCTATTTTGCTAACATTATCCCAATCTTCGAGAGGGACATAGATGATTCGCTCTTGGATACTCGGCTGAGCCAAAAGAGGCAATAACAAAAGTAGTAAGAACCATAATCGAGCCATGATATGCTCCTTTGCTAATGAACGATGGAGTTAACGCGTTACAGCGATCTCTGGTTCTTTGGTACCTAGATTGAGGCACAATTCTCTGAAAAGCTTTTGTTCTTCTTCTCGGATGAGACGATCAATATCTATGACTAAATACATTTGTTCTTCGATTTTTGCTACACCTGCCAGCACTGCGGCTTTTTTATCCCACGAAATAGAAGATAGAGGAATGAGTTGTTCGCTCGTGAGTGGAACAATATCATCCACGTTATCTACCACAATGCCTGCAGCGCGGTCAAGCATTTCGACAATGATGATTCTGCTTTTTCGGGTTTGCTCTGCTTTTTCACCTAAGACAAGACGCATGTCTAGCACAGGAATCACAGAGCCGCGAATGTTGATGATGCCATGCAAAAGCCCTGTCCAGTTAGGAGCTTGAACCAACGGCGTATTGCGAATGATCTCTCGCACTTTATCAATGGGCAAAGCCAAATGTTGATTGCCCACGCGAAATGTGATGATGCTGATTGCATTCATGTTGTTTTGCAGAACCAAGATAGATTGGTTCCACCCTCCGAGCAAAGTTTTTTGGCCTATGTTGGCTTGGATACTAAATGAGGATCAAGGTGCTCTCCAAACCGCACTAACCGTGCACTATTGAAGATAATAACAAATGCTCCAATATTATGAAAAATGGCCGCAATCACAGGGGTCAAAAGTCCAAATCCAGACAATGTTAACCCAACTGTGATGAATAAAACACCAAAAATTAAATTTTGCATAATAATGGTTTTGGTGCGTTTTGCCAATTGAATCAAGAAAGGTAAGCGGTCCAGACTGTTATTGAGCAACGCAATGGCTGCACTGCCAATGGCAATATCATTGCCTGCTGCTCCCATAGCCACGCTTAAATGGCCAGCAGCAAGAGCAGGAGCGTCATTTACGCCATCACCTACTACCAAAACACGATATCCAGCGGCTTTCATATCTTCGACCATCTGTAATTTGTTTTCTGGCAGACATTCTGCATGGACATTGGTGCAACCCAATTCTTCAGAAACTTTGCGAGCCACAGCCCAGCGATCACCTGTGACCATCGTGATCTGACGGCAACCTAATTTTTTCAAATCTTCTGTGCATGCTTTAGCTTCAGGCCGGCTTTTATCTTCCAGACCAATCCAACCCAGGCATTTCCCATTTTCAGAGATATAGAGCGCGCTGTATTCAGCCGCAAGATCTATTTCATTGGGCTTCAGGCTGCCAAAATTCACAGCTTCTTCTCGAAGCCATGTTTCACGGCCTACAAGAACAATATTTTGGCGAATGCGTGCTCTAACTCCTTTGCCTGTGATTTCCTTAAATTCTCCAGGCTCAATTAAGCTAAGATTAGCTTTCCGAGCTACTTCTACAACCGCTCTTGCCACAGGGTGGTTGCTAAATTGTTCTGCAGATGCTGCTAGCTCAAGGAGATGGGCAGGATCCGTACCTTTCCCAGGTGTCAATCTTGTCACAGTCAGATTGCCTGTGGTCAAGGTACCAGTTTTGTCAAAAATGACAGCATTGATATTACTCGCAACTTCAAGATATGAAACATCTTTAATCAAAATGCCCAAACGGGCTGCACAGGACAAAGCTGCGACTAATGCTGTTGGCGTAGCTAAAATTAAAGCAGAAGGGCATGTTACAACGAGTGCTGTGATTGCACGGTTGATGTCTCTGGAAAAAAATAAAATCAGAGCAGCAAGCATGAGAATGGTCGGAGTATACCAACCCACATGCTTGTCCATGATGCGCATGAGTGGTGTCCGGGTATTCTCTGCTTTGAGGATTAAGTCTTTGACTTTGCCGAGCGTAGTTTGTTCCCCAATTCTGGTGACTTTTATTTCCAAAACGCCCGTGATATTGCTTGTTCCTGCAAAAACTTCACTGCCCAAGGATTTTTCAACGGGCAGAGATTCGCCAGTGATCTCTGCTTGTCGCACTGCAGAATTACCGTGGATCACTTCTCCATCGCATGGAATATTTTCGCCAGGACGGACACGCACAACATCGTTTGGCTTTAAGTCTTTGACTAAGATCAATTCCTCTTTGCCTTCTGATGTGATTCGATAGGCTTCTTGTGGTGCAAGCTGAATCAATTCTTCGATTGCAGCACGTGCACCCAATGCTGTGCGGGATTGTAGTTGATCGGCCAGGAGCATAAAAAATGCAATTAAGCCAGCCGTTTGATATTGATGAATGGCAAAGGATGCGAGAATAGCCAACGCTGCCAATTCAATCATGCGTACGCTGCCTTTTCGAAGCGATTGCAACGCTTCATAGAAAATAGGCAGTGCAAGCATCCCAGAGCCTAAAAATGCGCAAAGTACTGCAATATCTTGGCCCTCGCTAAACACCATGTTGATCAGGAAGGAATTGACAATAAAGGCGGCACCTAAAAAAGTGCCAAACAATTGCCAAAGAATCCGGCTTTGCTGGGTTTCAATTTGTCCAATCATTTCTTTGGTCATGGTCAATCCTCCTTGGGTGCTTGAATTCGGTATAAGTCTGGATTTCTGTTCAGTTGAAGCCGTAATTCTCGTTCCTCTGCTTCATTGGCAAATAAGAAAATTTCTCGAACTTTTTCTTGCAATTTCTCGATAACTTGCTGATAGTGCCGTGTGTGAAAAATAAAAGCATGCTCCTTAGGTAAATTCAATACGTTCCGGAAATCTGCTGCATCACTTTGAGCTTCTTTTTCTACCTGCAAAGCATAATTGGCTGATTTTGCCAGCAATTCTGCTTTTTCTCCAATGGCTTTGGCTGTGATTTGCTCATAATAATTTTGAGCTTCTGCAATCTTTTTATCTTGTTCAGTTTTTGCTTTGAGCACACTTTCAAAAACTTCTTGCACTTGGCGAGGCGGCACTAAGTGGGCGAGTGCAAAACCTTGAATCTTGATTCCAAGCTGAAGTTCATCTAATTTTTTTTGCGCCATTTCTTTGACTGCTGGCCCAATTTTATCAATGAGGTTGCCTAGCACGGCATCTTCTGGAATCGTGCATTGGGCACTTACCTTGACAATGCTACTACAAACTATACTGTGAAGCAAATCTTCAGGCAGCGTACTTTGACTGTAATAAAGATAAGGATCTATGATGATATACCGCACTTGCCACTGGCAGTGAATGATGTTTGCATCTCCTGTAAGACAGTATCCATCTAATTCAGGATCAAGAGTTTCAACAATTGCCGTACTTTTGGAAGTTGTGTCATACCAAAAATCTTGCATCATATCCGAATCTTCCACAAGAAGCTTCATTTCATTGGTAGGCATTCGGATCACTTCGCTTAGAGGATATGGCCATGTCCAATGCAGCCCTGGCTTTAAAATTCGATTTGCTAAGGTACCCTGGATTTTTCCAAAGCTGATGACCATTGCCTCTTGATCTTGCTGCACTATGAAAATGCCAGACGATAAGAAAAGCAAAACCAACAAGACCATAATTCCCTTGAGAACTTGGAGACTAAGCTGCAATGCTTGCGCTAAAGCTTGATTAGCAGGGTCTAATAAATCGCTTTCGTGTGGTTCTGGCATCTTCAGTTTCCTTTCTCCTGGAGATCAGTTTTTGCGGGAATTTTATCAGGATTTGTTGGCTCATGAGCCGCTTGGCTATTTGGCTGCTCTGCATCCATCTGGCTGCTTTCGGGCTCCAATGATTGCTGTTGCCCATTTGGCTTGTCTGCGGTTGGCTTAGGCTCGGTTGCGTTAGGCTGCTCGACTGGCTTGGCTTCGCCAGGTTGAGTCTCGACTGCTTTAGGCTGTTCGGCCGGCTTGGCTCCGCCTGATTGAGTCTCGGCTGCTTTAGACTGCTCGACTGGCTTGGCTCCACCTGATTGAGCCTCGGTTGTCTTAGGCTGCTCGACTGGCTTGGCTTCGCCAGGTTGAGTTTCGACTGCTTTAGGCTGTTCGACTGGCTTGGCTTCACCAGGTTGAGTTTCGACTGCTTTAGGCTGTTCGACTGGCTTGGCTTCACCAGGTTGAGTCTCGACTGCTTTAGGCTGTTCGACTGGCTTGGCTTCATCTGGCTTAGTCTCGGTTGGTTTAGCTGGCTTTGCTGTGGCTTCCTGTGAAGTTGGAATATCTTTTCCATGCAAAAGATCAAATGGAGGAGTACGGGTATCCAGCACAAGCGTGATCTTACTATTTTGTGTCAATAGCTTTTCTAGCGAATCCAACTTACGCAACCAAATGGCCAAGCTTCGGTCCTGAGCAAAGACTGCATAATGCTTGGCAGCGGCTGCATCGCCTTGGCCACGAATTTGTTTGGCTTGGGCTTGAGCATTGATGAGAATTTCCTCTCGTTTTGCATCTGCTTGCGCACGAATTTCTTTGGCCTTGCCTTCACCTTGAGCACGAAAACTTTGGATTAAACGATTGCGCTCTTCTTTCATGCGGTCAAAGACAGCTTTTGTCGTATCTTTGGGCAATTCAAGGCGTTTGATGCCAAATAGTTTGACTTCAATTCCTATACTTGCTTTGAGCCCTTCATTTGACTGATCTGATTCTCCGCTGCCATGATTTAAAATATACTGAAGCTTTTGTTCAATTTCTGGAAGCCGAATTTCCTTGGCATCTCTGGAAATCAGTTGCGCAAAGGTATATTTGCCGATCACGCTATTGGTATAATGGCGCAGCATGCTTTCAATGGCGGTTTGAGCATTTTTAATAGTGCCTGCTTTGGAAAGGAACAAAATAGGGTCTTGAATGCGCCAGCCAATATAAGTTTCAATGATGATATGCTTGCTATCAGCAGTGTAGGTTTCCTCGAGAGAGCTCACCAACAGTTGTATTCGGGCATCAAAACTAAAATAATTTTGGAATGGGTAAGGTAATTTCCAATACAAACCAGGCTCTGTAATGGCAGCAGTTGGTTTGCCAAATGTAGTGACTACAGCAACCTGGGTCACCCGAACTTGAAATGTAATTAAGTATAACAGCATGACAGAAGCTAGCAATAAAGCTACGATCATACTGAAGAGTTTTTGATTGCTAAATGATAATTTTGCTTGTTTCATTGCTTTTCCGCTTTTTCATTCCTATGGTTTTTCCACTTTGCCAAGGTCCAATTGCAAAAGATCAGAGCTTAATTTATCTTCTAAATTGAGGACATCCACCTCACGCTTTGTACCTTGAATATCCATCACGTATACCCTTTTGGATGGCATTGCTTGTTCTAATATTTTGAGGTATTTGCGCATCAGATATACTTCTTTCCCTGCTGCAAATGCTTCGCGATAATGCACAAACGCGGCTGCTTCTGCTTGTGTGCCAATTTGCCTTTCTAAGGCATATTGCTGGGCTTGTAGTATGATTTCGGCTGCTTTTGCTTGGGCTAATGGCAAATTTTCGTTATGATATTTTTCGGCTGCTAATATCTTAGTTTGCATTTCTTCCATGGAAGCGAGCACAGCTTCAAAATCTGCAGCAATAGATTGAGGAACATGAACATGTGCAAATCCTGCTAGCACAATTGAAATTCCTAAGCCAGCATCATTGCAGGCTTGCTGAATACGTACTTTCAAGTTTTGACAAATTTCAGCTCTTTGACTGCAAAACACTTGTGTCAAAGTTTTCGAAGCAAGCACATACGTAAGCTCACGTTCTGCAATTGCTCTTAAAAATAAACCCGGCTCTGCATGATGATAGCTATAATCCATGGCATTGTTAATATTATAGTATATAAAAAAATCCACGGAAACCAAATCCACAGGCACACTCTCGGATGTCTCTGTGGAATGCATGACCAAAAAGTAATGCTCGTCATGCCCATGTTCTTTGGTGAACAAGATTGCCTTTTTAGCCTGTGGCCTTGCTTGCGCAAGGCGATCTTTAGATGGCTGGCTTTCCTGTGCTTCTTCAATGCCAATTTCTAATTTTTGAAGGCTTTGCACAGGATAATGATAAGCTTGTTCAATGGGCCAAGGCCATTTCCAATGAATTCCAGGTTCTAAGACCGTGTGTTCTACTCTTTTGCCAAATCGCTCTAAAATAGCTTGCTCAGAGGGCTGAACCACGACCAGACAATTGGCTAGATAGAGTGTGAGCAATTGAAATAAAACTAAAGGAACAATGGCTTTTTCTAAAAACCGATAGAACCAGGTTTCTGAAACTTTAAAACCAAATTGATAATCTAAAGTCTGAGCCGCTGTTTTTAGGAGGCCTTTTGACCCTGTGCATATCTCTAAGAATCTGCTATCATAAGGTGGATGGATTTCTTGGCCAGGAATTCTGGGCCGATAGAAATCGAGTAATAGATTCAAAAGCATTTCCAACCCAATCAGCCCAAGTAAAACAGATAGCGCATAAGCTAAATATCGTTCAAGGCTTATGATTTCCATTTCTACAAGAGCCAGGACAATTGCACAGGCAAAGGTTGCAGATGCGTTCATCAAGAGGTAGCTGCCACCAGCTCTCAAGATACGCCAATCTTTTTCTTTAGACATGCCCAAGGCATATTTAGAAACGAGCAAGGAAAAAAATGCACACCCGCCTAAAAACGCAGCACATAGAGAACCATGAACAATCGGGCGTGTGTGCGCAAGCGCACGGGACATTGTCCAGATACTCAATGCAATAAGTCCTAAACCAAGCAACAAAGTGGCAGTTGGAACAATCCATTTTTCAAAAAACTGAAGCCTATTTTTAGCAGAGAATGTATCTGTTTCGTCTTCCTGAAAGATCGTCTTTTGGCTTTCTTTGGCTTGCTGCTCAAAAAGCGATTCTTCCAATGCCAGTCTTTTTTGCTGAGCATGGAGCAATACAAGAAACCAAAGGAAAAAGCCGGCCAAAAAATGCCAGGCTTCGATCAGAACAACAACAGACCGGCTCCAATAGGAAAGCAAAAAAAGCAAACATGCAAAAAAGAAATGCAATAATAAACCAACAATGGCTACAAATTCTGTTTTTTTTGATGAAACTAATGTATCCATGATTAATGATTATCCACGTTACAATCATTTCCTACTTACCATAACAAGCTAAGAAATGATTGTAACAAATCTTGAAGATCATTCAAGAACCAAAGAAAATAAATAGCGAAAGAAAATTTACAATTTACTTTGGAGCCAATTGGCAATTTCCAAAGCGAATTCTTTTTGAGACTGGTTCCATGTTGAAGCTTGCAACCGTTCACTCAAATCCTGAGCATTGAGCTTGCAACCTTGAAATATGCATGGTAATTGGCTAATAAAAGCTTCATCCAGTGCATCTGAATATACTTGAGCGTGAGTAATATTGCCATTGGTAAGTTTAAAATAAAGTTGTAAATCGCCCCAATTGAACCTGGTTTCTAAAAGTATATCAAATTCTGGTGCGTGGCCATATCTCCAGCCCCAAGAAGCATTACGATCATACAAAGCTCGAATTTCAGCAGCATCTAAATGCCCAGTCTCTGAATATTGTTTGTGTGGAGGTCCATATTCTTGAGCAAAAGATTGAAGCAAGGCTTCTGCAACGTGATGGATATTAAGCAAAGGCACACAATCGCTTAGATTGATCACTCTGGATCGAATAGAATCAACTCCTTTGGATCGTATTTTATCAGATGAAACCTGGAGATATTTTGTCAATTTTTCTAAATCTGCTTCTACCAGCAAAGTCCCATGATGTAGGACACTTTGAGTCTTCCAGCAAAATGCATTTCCAGAAAATTTCCGCCCTACAACTTGAAGATCATTTCTTCCTTGAAATTCAGCAGCAATTCCAAGACTTTGAACGGCTGTGAGAATCACTTTGAGCTGTCGTTGCAGATCATAAACTGCCTTTGGCACAATAAAAGAAAAATTCAAATTACCAAGATCATGAAAAACAGCACCGCCGCCTGAAATGCGGCGTGCTAATTTCCCAGAATCTTGATCCAGCAATTTAATCTGACATTCTCTCCATGGATTTTGATTTTTGCCAATCACCACAGTATTTTGATTTTGCCAAAGGTAGAAAATAACTTCATCTGCAGCTAAATGATTCAAAAGATACTCTTCTACGGCTAGATTATACCAAGGATCATGCGTATCTGTAAAATAGATAGTAGGTTGCATCAATTTTGTTCCTGATCAGATATCTGTTGAGAGCTTGGCACAAATTTTTTCTCATCATTCGAATAAAGCGATAAAAAAAGGATCACGCCTAATAATACAAAAGCAGCGATCCATTGCTGCCATAGTAGTTTTTCATCTAAAAATGAAAAACCAATCAACACAGCAGACACAGGAAACATCATTTCGGCAAAGGTAGAAATCTTGGCTGGCGTATGTTGCAGGCCTTTATAATAAATAAGGCATGCCATTGCACCAGAAGTCAATGCAATTCCAATAAAATATTGCCATTGTTCGGTTGTGATCTGACTTAGAGCAATGGTTTGGTCCGAACCCCATGCAATGGCAAATGCAATGGGAATTACAAGTAAAAATCTGATGGTTGTAGCAGCACCAAAATTCAAACGATGGAGAACTAATTTGCCAAGCACAGTGGCGGACCCCCAACAAAAAGCAGCGCCTAGAGCCAATCCGGCTGCAACAATTTCAGCACTATGACCCTGCACATTGGGCACTAAATTGGGAAAAGAAATCACATACGCTGCAGTAAGACCTAATATAGCTAAAAATAGATACAGTTTGGTCAATTTTTCTTTTAGGATGATAGCAGCAAGTGCTACAGCAAAAAGAGGTTGAGTTTTTTGCAACAAAATAACGACAGAATATTGAATATAATTCACTTTAGCAAGCGCAGCGGTGTAAAACATGGTGCCTAGCACTCCCCCAATGAGAGCAGTGGTGCAAATAACAGCCCAATCACGCATTTTCATGCGTTTATATTCTTGCCAAAATTTAGGCCATAAAGGAAGGAGAAATAAAACACCTACTAAATGTTCGATCATCACAAGCATTGGTGTTGGAATGCTATATAATTTACGCCGCAAAAGTCCATCCACACTCCATAAAATTGCCGCGATCATAATCAGAACAGGAGCCCATTTTTTCATAGCGCATGCTTTCTAATTTTTCCAGGTAATGCACTGCGCCGGACAGTTGTTGATGGCATCTTGAATTTCATTTTCCGCTACATTGGGTTTTGCCAGAAATTCAGCTTTGCCATTCGAGCCAATTTGAAAAGCAGTGCAAATTTTAGTACAAAGTTCGCAACCAACACAATCTTCTTGGTGGACATACGCCTGCCTACCCATCTCTTTCTCCTAAAAAGGTTAATGAATCCAATGCTCTTCAGCACGCTCTCGAATAAATTTTTTCAAAATTTTTTGATCACCCTCGGAAAGGATGACAAATTGGATGCCCATGCCTGACGGTGTTTGGCAAGAATGCCTACAAACAAAGCCAGTTGCTGAAATAGTCCAATTTTCGGATGGCAACGGAAATCGTATCTCGATAAGAGTGTCAAGTGCATAAAGTTTTTGAGAAGCTATAAATACACCGCCAATAGATAAATCTTGAATGATTAAATCTTCTTTAGCACAGCCCTCCACCATTTGAATTTGGGAAGGGATAATCAAATGAACTCGATCATGCTTTCGATATTCCATATTGCGTTGTCCTAGAGCCTTAGAAACATTTCAAAAATATTGTAAGCTTACCTCTATTTTACGAAAAGTTCTAAAAACTTACAAGAGATTTTTCTCAAAAAAAAGATGCACGGGAAATCCGTGCATCTTTTTTTAATCCAATGTTGGAATCTGTCAAATCTGTAAATGGATAGAACTCTCGTATAAGATTGCACTGCAGCAAAGTTTTTTGCCGCGAAGCGGTTTGGGAATAAAGCCTGGGGTTT
>JAKLHB010000499.1 GCA_022710345.1 Planctomycetota bacterium | reverse complement strand
TTTGCACCCAAAATACCCACCGGGCCAGTGATGGTATTAGTCGCTTCAGTTCTCTTTTTATGCAGCGTTTTTCTGGCTCCCAACCGAGGCATTGTAGCAAAAGCATGGCAAAGATACCAAAATCAGAACAAGATCACCATGGAAAATGCTCTCAAGCTCTTATATCAACACAGCCTTACCCAGGCACAAACCAAATTTTCTCTGGTTGAATTTCTGGTAAAAAAACAGATATCTGGCCAGGTTTTGAAAAAACTTCAACAAGGCAAATGGCTTATTTTAGACAAATCCAATGTGGAACTCACTGAATTAGGTATGCAATATGGAAATGAAATCCTACGAAAACATTGCCTTTGGGAAATGTATCTTCATACATATATGCAGATTCCCGAAGACCATCTGCACCGCGATGCAGAAGAAATAGAGCATATCCTAACACCCGAGCTTACCCAAGAATTGACCAAAACCTTAGCACCCAAATTGGGAGAAGCAGTTGACCCCAAAGCCATGTTACCGGAGGTACACAAATCATGATATTCAATGCTCTGCTCTGGAACCTCAGTACCCATGAATGGTGGATCATTGGAATTGGAGCACTCGTTTGTGCTTCTTGCAGCCTGCAATTGGGAGAAGCGGTTGACCCCAAAGCCATGTTACCGGAGGTATACAAATCATGATGTTCAATGCTATGCTATGGAACCTCAGTACTCATGAATGGTGGATCATTGGAATCGGAGCACTCGTTTGTGCTTCTTGCAGCCTGCAATTGGGAGAAGCAGTTGACCCGAAAGCCATGTTACCGGAGGTATACAAATCATGATGTTCAATGCTATGCTATGGAACCTCAGTACTCATGAATGGTGGATCATTGGAATTGGAGCACTCGTTTGTGCTTCTTGCAGCCTGTTAGGCTGTTTTCTAGTGCTCAAGCGGCTTGCGCTCATGGGCGATGCGATCAGTCATGCTGTCTTGCCTGGGATTGTGCTGGCTGTGATTATCTCTGGCCAACTCCATTCCATTTGGGTGTTAGTGGGGGCTGGTATTGTGGGTATCCTGACCCCATTGCTCGTGCACTGGATTCAGGAAACAAAAACCGTGCATGAAGACAGCGCTCTAGGTATTGTTTTTAGCATGCTTTTCGCATTTGGCATTGTGCTCATTTCCCAAGCAGGTAATGTGGATTTAGATCCAGATTGCGTGTTATATGGAGAAATTGCAACCGCACCATTTGATACCTGGATTTTGGAAATAGGCGGCGATACGATCAATTTAGGGCCAAAAGCCTTTTGGATATTGCTGGCTGTTCTGATTTTTAACCTTACGATCATTCTGCTTTTGTACAAAGAGTGGAAATTGAGCATCTTTGATTCCCATTTAGCCCATAGTCTAGGATTTCGACCAGCCTGGCTGCATTATCTGCTCATGGCCATGATTGCACTCACCACCATCGCAAGCTTTGAATCCGTGGGAAGCATTTTGGTCGTGGCCATGTTTATCTGCCCTGCAGCAACCGCATATTTATTGACAAATCGCTTTGGCCTTATGCTCATTTGGGCCATGATCTCAGGGATACTATGCGCAGTTTTAGGGTATCTCCTGACATGGACTTTTGGCGGTGATATTTCCATTGCAGGATCCATGTCTGTGACAGCCGGTGGCCTATTTGCTATGGCATTTTTCCTGGCCCCATCCACTGGTATTTTAAGCCAGCGTTGGCGCGCTCATCAAATGCGCAATCAACTTTTGCAAGACCACCTGATCCTAGGTTTGTATCGAAGCCAGGAAAAAGGCAACGACTGGATTTCCAGGCAAGACCTGTTGGCCTATCCAGAAGCCCATAGCAGCAACGCAACCGCAGCACTGCGAAAACTCAACAAAAAAGGGCTGGTTTCGCAAGCAACCCTGGGCTATCGTCTCACTGAACAAGGCCTTACCTATGCAAAGCAGCTCATCCGTAGCCATAGACTTTGGGAAACTTACATCCATCACCTGGGAACAGCACCCGATCATCTGCACCGCCCTGCCTCGGAAATGGAACACTTCCTTTCCCCAGAGCTATGCCAAGAAATTGCCCAAGATTTACAATTCCCTAAAACCAACCCAAGCGGCAAGTCAATTCCCAAATAACCCATTTTCGATCAACTAGAAACTAAAGAAGGTCTGCGCGGTAGGACAAGCTTGGTGATGGCAGCCGACGATACCTTGGATTTTATAGTTAGCTCATCCTCAGACCACTGCGGACAAGACAATACTCCTCTTGCCGTTCGGATTATTGCGGTTGCCAAGTTTTCAATCCACAACAGCAGCAGCATGAATGATGTGATCAAACATTGGATTCAAATAGATTAGGCCTAAAATAAAAAAAAGCGGCACCTTTTTAAGATGCCGCTTTTTTACTTCTTAAAAGAAGCTGCTTTTTCTTTATTGGATGGACTGTTAAACACACTATTTTGTATGCTCGAATAAGTAAATAAGCAGTAACACAATCAAGATGCTGATAGAGAATAGACCAAAGAAAACGAAGTAATCTTTAAATTTTTTGATTATTTGAAAAATTGCCTTCCAATTCCATATAATAATCACCAGCCAGATGCAAAAAAT
>JAKLHB010000498.1 GCA_022710345.1 Planctomycetota bacterium | reverse complement strand
AAAGCAAAGCTAGACCGAACCTGGCCAACGGAGTTAGGCCAGAGTGAGGTCTGCGCCTATTGTTAGGCGACCTGGCAAAAAAATCATGGCATCAGGATGGCTTTCTTTCCAGGGAACCGTGGCACAACTTCTCCCGTTTGAGGACGCTATTCGCGTCCTCAAACGCGCAGCGATTTTGCGATTTTGATTTTTGGATACCATTTCACGTATATCCGGACGCATTGCTTATATTATGAGCGTGTAGGGGCGACCGGCTGGTCGCCCTTACGTCCGAATACAAAAGACGATCATTCCTTCAATGCAGAAGGAAAACCTACGCCTTGTGCTAAAAATATTGCAAAATTTTCTTTTTTTCTCGAAAAAACGAGGTATAATTTCTTTGATTTGTTCCACCATTTTGTCATTTCAAAATCAGGAGATTTGCAATGTCGCAAAAAAGTCTTTCCAAATCCAACGCAGAAAAATCCAAAAAAACAATCACCAAAACCTCCCAACCAATCAGCAAAAAATCTATCAACACCAAAAAACAAACGCCACCTAAAACCCTCCAAATAGCATTGTCAAAAACAAACAAACTCGCTTCATCCAAAAAGCCAGTGGCCCCAAAAGCAGCATTGCCGAAAACCAAAAAGCTTAATTCATCCCAAAAGCCAGTAGCCAAAAAAGCAGCATTATCCCAAAAAGTTCCTTCACCCAAAAAGCCGGTGGCCCCAAAAACAGCATTGCCAAAAGCAGCATTGCCCAAAACCAAAGCAGCAAGTTCAGCCCAAAAAACAGTTGCAAAACCACAAAAAACAACCACGCCAAAATCTGCAAAAGCAAAAGAGCCAGGATTGTCAAAAGCTAAATCCAAAACCAGCAAACCAAAAATCACTGCATCCGAAGCGATCGAAGCAATCCAGCCACAGGCGATCGAAGCAATCCGGACACAGCCTATTGGGATAGAGCCAGTTCAACCACAGGCCATGTTCCAGCAGCCGCAGGCAATCAGAACTATTCAGCCACAACCTATTGGGACAGAACCAGCTCAACCACAGGCCATGTTCCAGCAGCCGCAGGCAATCAGAACTATTCAGCCACAACCTATTGGGACAGAGCCAGTTCAACCACAGACCATGTTCCAGCAGCCGCAGGCAATCAGAACTATTCAGCCACAACCTATTGGGACAGAGCCAGTTCAACCACAGACCATGTTCCAGCAGCCGCAGGCAATCAGAACTATTCAGCCACAGCCACAAGCAATCCAGCCGCAGCCCATTGCTGCAATGCCAGTAGCATCTATGGCAACTCCAGCAGGCTTGGAGCCGATTAATCCAGAGGCGATCATGTATTATCAGGAACTGACCCCTGGAGAACCGAAAAAGTCGGCATTTAGTAATACGCAGTTGTCTAAGTATGTGCAAGAGCCGCAGGTAAAGGAATACATACAACAGCATAGCAAAGCCAGACGATACTTTGGACAGCTCCCTGTGATTCCTAGGGCCAAAAAAATTGTTGGTTGGAATGATGATATACCATACATTTTATCCCGCAAAATCAGCCAGGCATTGCCGTCCTTTACCTTTGTTGGGCGAGAGCGCATGTTCAGGGCTCTAGAATCCCAACGTGCCAATGCCAGACACACAGCTTTAATTGGCTTGAGGAAAATGGGCAAAACCACGTTTGTCAAGCGATATTATGACTATTTGTTCACCACTTCCACTGATGTCGTTCCATTTTTTTATTCATTCATGAACCTGGATGAAAGGCGAGGAAGCAAAAAGTCGGTGATTCAGGTGGCAGAAGAAATGATGATTGTTTTTTTAAGCCAAGCTTTGGGTTTTTTAACTCAAAATTCAGAGCTGGCCAACAATTTTGAGCTGGATATTTTACTAGATAGATTAGAAGATTTAGAACCCAAAGCAAAAGAGCGCTATTATGAACCATTTCATAATTTCATTCAACGTTGGTATAAGAAAGAAATTCAATATCCGTTATATCGAATGATTCAGCGTTCGATTGACTTAACGCTGGAAGTAAAAAGCCGTTTTAAACTCGCACCCGTGATCATGCTGGATGAATACCAGGAAGTCGGACGATCGTTTGTGGATGAAAATGGGGAAAGCTATGATTGCATCCCTATCTTGAATAAGTACCATTGCAATGAAGATATTTTTCTTTTATTAAGTGGCTCAGGTTTAACCACGCGGATGGAAGAAGCTCTGCCACCAGCATTTGAATACAGGATCGAACGGATTCCATTTGGCCCCCTGGCTAAAAAAGATAGCCTGGAACTGATGAGTCGGCTCATCCAGGCACTGGACTTGAAGACATTTGAAGGGATCGAAGAAGAATTGTACAGGCTCGTGGATGGAAATCCATACTTCATCTACAGTGTGCTCAGTTTTAATCGTTCCTATCACCATAACTTCGATGAAAAAGCAACAGAGAAAGAGCAACAAGTATTTAAAGAAAAACCCGAAGAAGAAAAAAACTTCACAGATGTGGAATGGCTATTGCGAGCATACAACTTTGAATGCACAAATGAACAAGGACGAATTTATGATTTCTGGCATTGGTATTTGGTCCGGAATTGGCGGGCATATCCGACATTTTTGGCATTTGGGCAATC
>JAKLHB010000497.1 GCA_022710345.1 Planctomycetota bacterium | reverse complement strand
ACAAAAAAACATAAAAAGATTGACAAAGAAAAAACACTAAAACCTGGCAAAGCAAAAGCAGCAAAAACCACCAAAGCAAAAACAGCAAAACTTGACAAAGCAAAAGCAGCAAAAACCACCAAAGCAAAAGCAGCAAAAACCACCAAAGCAAAAGCAGCAAAAACTACCAAAGCAAAAACCCCTAAAACTGCCAAAAGCAAAGCAGGCACTAAAAAATCCACCACCAAAACCACCAAAGCGGCAAAAAAAGCAAGTGAAGCAAAATCGCCAAAAACAATTGCTGCGAAGCCTAAAACTGCGCCAAAGCGAAAAACTCCTGCTATGGCAACACCCCAAAGCGCTGCGCCCCAAAAAGAAACTGGGATCAATCCAGAAGTTATGCCCAACCAAGACCTGACTCCAGGGGAGCCAAATCCTGTTGTACCAAAAGCTTCTGCTGTGGCAACACTCCAAAGCGCTGCGCCCCAAAAAGAAACTGGGATCAATCCAGAAGCGATCATGTATTATCAAGACCTGACTCCAGGGGAGCCAAAAAAATCTCCATTCCTTGGTACACAACTCACGCCGTATAAGCAAAACCCAAAAGTACAAGAATACATTCAACAGCATAGCAAGGCCAATTTGTATCTAGGCAAGCGGCCGGTTATTCTTCGTGATAAAAAAATTGCTGGCTGGGGCGAGGATGTGCCTTATATTTTGTCACGGGAACCTAGTAGCTCATTGCCTTCTTTTACCTTTGTGGGAAGGCAAAATATGTTTGAGATGCTAGAAGATCAACGTGCCAGTGCACGGCATACTGCCTTGATTGGCATGCGAAAAATGGGAAAGACCACGTTTTTAAAGCGATATTATGATTATTTATTTTCCACAGCGGATTATGTCATCCCATTTTTCTATTCGTTCATGAACCTGGATGAAAAAAGAGGCAGCAAAAAGTCTGTGATCCAGGTAGCTGAAAAAATGATGATTACATTTTTAAGCCAGGCCTTAGGGTTTTTGACACAAAATAAAGGCCTAGCCAATAACAGCGATCTTCAAAATCTTATATTGGCTTTAGAAAAATTGCAACCTGAAGCAAAAGAACGTTATTATGAAATATTCCATGAAATGATTGATAACTGGTATGCTAGTGGGATATTATATCCATTGTATCGAATGATGCAACGTTCGATTGATCTGACACTTTCCATAAAGTTCTGGTTTGGCTTTTCTCCAGTGATTATGCTGGACGAATACCAGGAGATCGGCCGGTCGTTTGTGGATGAAAATGGAGAACCCTACGATTGCGTGCCTATTTTAAACAAATACCATTGCAACGAAAAGATATTTCTTGTCCTTAGTGGATCAGGCTTAACCACGCGGCTGGAAGAAGCGTTGCCACCCGCATTTGAATATCGAATTGAACGAATCCAGTTTGGGCCATTGGAAAAGGAAGACAGCAAAGAATTGATGCGGAGAACCATGAAGGCCCTCAAGATTCAGGGATTTGATGGAATCGAAGATATTTTCTATGAATGGGTGGATGGGAATCCATACTTCACGCGCAGTGTTTTTGCTAAAAGCTTAGCGTATGAAAAGCGTTATGGCAAAAAAAAGGACTTCAGCACTAAGGCAGGGCTGGAGCATGCGTATGAATTTGAATGCAAGGATGCAACAGGAAAGATATATGATTTCTGGCATTGGTACCTGGTTCGGAACTGGCGAGCGTACCCCACATTTATTGAATTTGGCAAAGATATTTATCGAATTTTGGAATTTTTAGTAAACCGCAAGGGAAAGGCATTGTTTTTGAAAGATCTCCAAGCTTTTATGAATAAAAAAGTAGAAGGACTAATCCCGATGTTACTGCATTTGGAACGGATTGATTTGATTGAATGGGAACATATTGCGGACGTAATCTTTATCACAAAAGAGCCAACCATAGTGATCACCATCCGAGCCATTAAATATCCATTGTTTTATCCAGATGACCCATTGCAAATCCATCGAGAGGAAAATCTGCACAAGCATGTTCTGGAAATCCTACAACGGTTGGAATCTATGGAAGAAGAAAAAGCAGGCATGGAAGATCAAATCAAAGGCATCGAGGCCAATGTACATGATGTGCAGGCGAATTTGAAAAAAATGCACGACGAAATCATGTCGTTGCGTGGTAGCCTGAATTATGAGAAAGGCATGAAAGCCGAAGAAGTCATTCGTGGGAGAATCCAGCGGCGAGAAGAATTATTTGCAGCATATCCAGTGGTCGGGGATGTCCGAAATCAAAAGATTCTGGATCCCATCAGCAAAAAAGGCTATGAACTGGATTGCGTGTGCGATCTCGATCCTGCCCAGTTGCCCTTAAGCGACCTGCCTGTGGCAAAGATTGATTACACGAGCGCAAGTTTGGCCAGCAACGCGGCAGGAGCATCACCTGCCCAACCTGCGATGCAAGAAGCAGAGACATTGTCTAATGCAGCAATGCCGCCTAATTCAGCAATGCCGCCTAATGCAGCGATGCCGCCTAATGCAGCAACGTCGTCTAATGCAGCGATGCCGCCTAATTCAGGAACGTCGTCTAATTCAGGAACGTCGTCTAATGCAGCAACGTCGTCTAATGCAGCAACGTCGTCTAATGCAGCAACGTC
>JAKLHB010000496.1 GCA_022710345.1 Planctomycetota bacterium | reverse complement strand
GAATATCCGTGGCTGTGAAGCCTGGAGCAATGGCATTGACGCGGATGTTGTATTTGCCTAATTCACGTGCCCAGACTTTGACCATGCCAATGATGCCGGCTTTGGTTGCTACATAATTTGTCTGTCCAAAGTTGCCATCTAGGCCAACAATGGAGCTTGCGTTGAGAATCACTCCGCTGCCTTGTTTCATCATAAATGGTACCACGGCTTGGGTGCAGTTGAAAGTGCCTTTGAGGTTCACTGAAACCACGAGATCAAAATCAGTTTCTGGCATTTGCTTGACCACAACACCGTCTTTGACTTTGACCAATTGGTTGTCGCGGATGATGCCTGCATTGTTGACCAAAATATCAATGCGTTGATACTTTGCAAACACAGTTTCGACCCATGTTTGAACTTCAGCGCGATTGGCAACATTGACTTTATAGAAGCTGGCTTGTGGGCCTAGGGTTTTGACGACTTCCTGGCCAACTGCCTCGTTGATATCGCAGATCACCACAATAGCGCCTTCTGCAGCAAATCGTTCTGCTGTGGCTTTACCAATTCCAGCAGCGCCGCCTGTGATCAGAGCGACTTTGCCTTTTAGTCGTAGTGTTTTAGGTGCAGGAGATTCGGGCTCTTGGGTTGCGGATGCAGGAGAAGGTTGCACTTGTGGGCAAAAGCCAAGTACTGTTTTGGTGGTTTTGCCGTCAAATTGCTGTATAAAATCCGCTTGTAAGGCCATGCCAATTTGAATAGTCGCAGGGTCTTTAGGATTCACACCCGTGATTCTGCAGCAAAATTGCGGGCCTTCGTCTAAAGTAACAATGCCAGCAACATAAGGATTTTCTCGATGGAATCCAGCATTGGTCATAAAACTAGGACCTACATAAATTATCGTAAAACCAGCGAGCTTTCCTTTTCCAGACAATGGGACCCATTCTAAATCTTCACAGCTAGAACCTGGGCAAATTTGTTTGGGCGGCAGATATAGGGCATTGGTTTTCTTAGAATGCACAGCCATCAATTTTTTTTCACTGAGGTATTGATAAAAAGATGCAGCAGTGAATGGCCTTGGTTCAGTTGCTTTGGTAGAGATTGCATCGGACATCTGTTTCTCCTATTTGCGTTCAAAAATATGAACTACGCAGGTTGTGCCAGTTGCACCAACGTTGTGGGTCAAAGCCAAAGGCAAATCACCGGGCAATTGTCTTGGCCCAGCTTCCCCGCGCATTTGCTTCCAAATTTCATAGACCTGTGCAACTCCAGACGCTCCGACAGGATGGCCTTTGGCCTTCAGCCCGCCAGATGAATTGATCGGCTTGCTGCCTGTTCGGGCTGTGACACCATCTTTCGCCATTTTCCAACCTTGCCCTTTTGGGAAAAATCCAAGGTCTTCGCTCGCGATGATCTCAGCGATGGTGAAGCAATCGTGCACTTCGGCTAAACGAATGTCTTCGGGCTTGACACCTGCCATTTCATACGCCATTTGGGAAGCATATACAGCGGCCGATAAGGATGTTAAATCCGGTCGTTCAAATAAAGGAAGGTCAGAGGCTTGGCCTGTTCCAATGATGGCAATAGGCTTGTCTGTAAATTCACTGGCTAGGTCTTGGGCCACCAAAAGTAAGGTTGCTGCGCCATCGCTTACAGGCGAGCAATCAAAAAGTCGCAATGGCCAGGCAATCATAGGATTGGCGCTGTTATCTTTGAGAAAATCCCATACATTTTGCCACGTGGGGACTGGTTTATTTTTCTTTTGGGCTGCTTCAATTCTGCCTTTCATCCAAGCGTTCAGGCTCATGTTAAATTGAGCATTGGGATTCAGGCTGCCATTGTCGTGATTTTTCAAGGCAACGTGCATCAAATCTTCAACGCTGGCACCATATTTATAAAAATACGATGACGCAATAGCGGCATACAGGCCTGGAAATGTGAATCCAACTGGAATTTCATATAGCACATCCGCGGCTGTGCCTAATGCATCCGTGACTTGTGCTGTGGGTAGGCTGGTCATTTTTTCCACACCACCGACAAGGACAATGTCGTACATGCCAGATGCAATCGCTAGAATGGCCTGCCGGAGTGCTACCCCGCCGCTTGCACATGCATCCTCGACCCTGGTCGCAGGAATAGGTACCAAGCCCACGGATTCTGCCATGATGGGTGCAAGATGGCCTTGGCCTTCAAATAGATCGCTGGAGAAGTTGCCTAGATACAATGCTTCGATGAGAGATGAATCAAAGTTTTTATCCACAGATTTGGTCATATCTTGGAATGCTTCGACAAATAGATCACGGCTGGCTTTATCTGGAAATGCTCCAAATTTGGAGATTCCAGCGCCAACAATGGCGACTCCACGAGATAATTTTTGAATTCTGTGCAACATTCTTTTACCTTTTTTCGCAGTAGATAGAGTGGTTTGCGCTAACTCAGACTGTTTGGGAGATGTCTGAGCTAAGCCAGGTTGATCTGGAGATGTCTGAGTTAAGCCAGAATCAGGCTGTTTGGGAGATGTCTGAGCTAAGTCAGGCTGCTTTGGAGATATTGGTGCTTCCTGAGTTTGTTTTGGCTCATGCGCAGGTTTTCCTTGGCCTACATTGGCCTGGAGAGCGGACTCTAGTTTAGATTCTCTACTGCAATTCTCCGCGAAAAAATC
>JAKLHB010000495.1 GCA_022710345.1 Planctomycetota bacterium | reverse complement strand
CAAGAATTTAGCCAATGTATGACCCAATGGCATGACGCAGGGATTAGGATCATGCTGGATGGCATCTTCAATCATTGTGGAATTGCATGTTGTTGGTTCAATCAATGTGGGTATTATCCAGATGCCGGGGCATACCAAAGCCTACAGAGCCCTTATGCTGAGTTTTTTAGTTTTTCCAAACATCCTCATAATTTTGCGACTTGGCTAGGGGTCTCTATTTTGCCTAAATTGAATTATCGTTCCCAAAAACTCAGAGAGACTATCTATCGTGCCCCAGATTCTGCCATGCAATTTTGGCTTCGCGAACCTTATCAAATAGATGGATGGCGTTTAGATGTGGCCAATATGATTGCCCGGCAAGACTCATATCAGGCATACCTTGAAGTTTTTGCTGAAATGCGCCAAAGCATTAAGAGTGCATACCCAGACTCTTACTTGTTAGGTGAGCATTTCTTTGATGCCAGTGGCTTGCTTCAAGGCAATGCTTTGGATGCAGTCATGAATTATTTTGGATTTTGCATGCCTGTCCGAGAATGGCTTGCTGATAAGACATTCAAGGGTGAGATCAATAAATTATCCACAGAAAGCTTTGCAGAACAATTAAATCAAGCCAAAAGCCGTATCCCTTGGCAAATCGCAGGTATGCAGTTGAACCTCATCAATTGCCATGATCTTCCAAGACTTTTGGGCCTCATGTCTGAACCTGCTAAAAACAATATAGGCATTGTTCTCTTGCTTACCTATTTGGGCATTCCTTCTGTGTACTATGGAGATGAAATTGCTTTAGGAAATGGCAGCAGTGTTGAAAGCAGCCGTAAGCCGATGGTCTGGGATAAAGCAAAATGGAACATGAATACATGGACGCTCTATCATAACCTCATTCAATTGAGGCATCAAAGTAAAGCCATACAACAAGGCGGACTGAAAGCCTTATATCAACAAGGCGATGTGTATTGCTTTGCACGCTTCTATGATCATGAAATCATCATTGTGGCCTTGAATCGAGGCCCTGCAACCCAAATTCAATGCAATGCAGCTTTAGTCGGCCTAGACCCCAATGCTACCATGTATGATGCCCTGAGCAACACCCAAATTCAAGCCAACGATGGCATATTGGAAATTTCTTTACCTGCTCATTCAGCGTATGTACTTAGGAATCAAAAGAGTGAACAACTGTGTCAATAGATAGAATGCCAGGGGTTCCTGTGTCCTGTCAGGACACGATAAGACCCGACATGACCTGGGGTTAGAAACCCCAGGCTTTATTCCCAAGCCGCTTCGCGGCAAAAAACTTTGCTCGGAAATAAAAGTTCTCTTTGATAGAATGCCAGGGTTTCCTGTGTCCTGTCAGGACACGATAAGAGCCGACATGACCTGGGGTTAGAAACCCCAGGCTTTATTCCCAAGCCGCTTCGCGGCAAAAAACTTTGCTGCAGTGCAATCTTATACGAGAGTTCTATCTTGAGAAATTGAAATTGGCTATAGCCCAAAAATTCCTTAAAATCAGGAGGTGCTCATTAGCAAAATTACCTCGAATCCACTTGAAAATTTAATATCTTATAAAAGATAGCATTATATCTGGAAAATTTTCACACATTTTATAGCATTGGCAACGTAAATTTTTTATGCTATACTTTTCCTAAGTGGCTTATTTTTCATTTCTTTTTTTCATGCTCAAAGGATTTTTTATGAAGCTATTTCTTTTGATCATTGCGCTCTTTTTCTTGGGCAGTGTGTTTGCGACGGACCTGCTAGATTGGAAGCCGGTCAAGGTCAGAACTGCTCAAGATGGTCTTTTATATTGGGTAAAAACCGAAGCATACAGGGATCATCACCCTGATTTTATCAAGGAAAAAATTCTTCCTCAGGCTAAATTCAAAAATCCCCAAGTTTTGGCCTGTTTCCCAAATGATTTATATGATGGAGAGACCGCGGATTCATCCTTAATGGTCTTGTGCTATGGCCCCAATTGGCAAGCTAGCAGAAAAACGCCTATCTTGTTAGTCCATGGTGCTGCGGATGATGCATTCCGTGGATGGGTTCATCCCTGGTCATTCACAACTCCTACAGAGATTCCAGTGGAAAAGCAAGGCTTTATGCAAAAATTTGCCAAAGCCGGATACCCTGTGTTTGCGATCAATTTTTCGCATAATCAAGGCTGCAATTATCGCCAGGCTGAGCAAATCCATAATGCCATCCAAATCATCAAGAAAAAAACCGGGGCGATGAAAGTCCATCTTTTGGCTCATTCCAAGGGCAATTGTGCTGCATCTATTTATACATGCGGCGGGAATACTGTCAATCCTAAGTATGCCAATTTCCTATCGCCTTTCAAGCATGATGTGGATGTCTATATTCAAGTGGCACCTGGCAACAAGGGTGTGGATACCATGTTCCGGTATTATTCCAGCAATTTGCTTGCTTTAAGTGCCGATGCCCCAGCACCTGTATGCTTTTATAAAGCATTGATATATGGAATGTGGAAGGATTTTTCCAAAGAAGATATTTACACCACCAATCCAGGTGAAGAGCAAGCCGGCAATTATTATCCTGGTCAATCGCAATTGCTCTATGATCTTGTAGGTGATGGGCTTGGATTTACTCCATTCTGCTATACACCTGTGGATGCTAACCTGACTATGTACGCATGT
>JAKLHB010000494.1 GCA_022710345.1 Planctomycetota bacterium | reverse complement strand
ATAAGAGCCGACATAACCTGGGGTTAGAAACCCCAGGCTTTATTCCCAAACCGCTTCGCGGCAAAAAACTTGCTGCAGTGCAATCTTATACGAGAGTTCTCAATACCACTATTTCTATTTTTACCAAAAATCCATGCAAGATGCTAAGAAATTTTAAGAAAACAGTTGCCTTTTTCAAGAGATATACTGTATAATCTACTTAGAGATATTACATAGATTTTGGTTATTTGTTGGCATAACCAGCAACTCAAAAAAACATTGCTCCCTTCCGCCAATTGCAGCAGACGCTATCGCTTACTTTCTAGCCTGCATAGCAATGCAGCAAAGAACGTAACTTTTTTTTCGGATTTTTTTTGGGGCGCTGCTGAATTGGCACAAGTGCAGTTTTGTCGAGTGAGCACGTTTGTTGAGGAGCTCTAAAATTTATTAGAATCAAAAAGATGTTATAGTCATTCGTTGTGGAGAAAATAAATGTTTTACCCGAGAAATTTTTCCATCGGGATATGGATGATATGGGTGGTTTTGGCATGTTCAGGGTGCTTCAATCAAGATGCTCCATCTGTGACCAATCCACCAACAGCTCCAAACAAATTTGATCCCAGCCATTGCATTGCATTGTTTTATACAGGTGAATTATTAGGTGAACTAGAGCCCTGTGGTTGCAGTGGCTCGAAGTTAGGTGGTATGCTGTTGCGTAGTAGCTGGATCCGAGAGTTGCAAAAAGAGTACCAAACCTTCTATTTAATAGATGGTGGGTTTGCATCACCTCAATGGGATTTGCAAGATCGTTTAAAATTTATCATTTATCGTCGGATGCTGGATAAATTAGGAGATCATCTTCAATTCCTTGGATCGCGTGAATCTCCACCCTCTCAAGTAGATACGCCTTTATTTTTAGGCACTGCTACTGGTCGAGATTGGTATAAAGTAAAAACTTTTTCTGCAGCAACAACTTCTGCAAAAGTACTCTTTTTAGCCTTAGAAAAAGGAAAAAGTAGGACATTAGAAGAAGTTGGCAAACTCATTCAAGAACATAATCCTAGCCTGGTTTTTGCTTTAGTCAAAGGTATGGCAGGCAATTATCAAGGACTCGTTCCTGATACCAATGTGTTAACCTTGTTATTGCCTGTGGATGCTCCAGCCCCATTTAGCCCTATGAAAATCGCCACGAAAACTTTTGTAACTAGTGCCGGCAATCGAGGACGTTATGCAGGGCTTATTGTGCTCAAGACTCAGGATGGGCAAGTGAGCGATTGGGAAAATCGTATTATATCTTTAGAAAAAAAATATGCCATAGATCAGGCTATGATACAGATATTAGAAGAGTATAAACAAGATTTGAAAGATAAAAGGCTTTTGGAATTACAGATCAAACGAAGTTCTCCAATTGGATATGTTGGCTCAGACAGTTGTATGAGCTGCCATCCTTATGAATATGCACAATGGAAAACAAAGCCGCATTCACAAGCATTTCAAACATTGGTCAAAGAAAATCATCACTATGACCCAGAGTGTGTGGGTTGCCATGTAGTTGGCTATGAATTTGAAGAAGGATTCAGAACAGAAGAAGAAACTCCACACTTGATTGATGTGGGATGCGAAACGTGCCATGGCCCAGGAGCACGGCATATGGTTAATTCCAATGCACCGGGTTATGGGAAATGCGATGGTGATAAAACTTGCTTGGTTTGCCATGAAAAAGACCGAAGCCCTGATTTTGAGTATACAAAGTTTTTAGAAAAAATCAAACATTGGAAAGACGAAGATCAGTAAAAAACGCTTCAAGATAACAGAATTTTGGCACCCACTATGCCAACTAACAACTCTTTGCTGCCTATGTCAATTCAGGAGTGCCCAAAACACATCAAAGACAATTTGCATTCTTTGCTGTGTTACTTTGCCGGCTAAAAACTAACCGACAACATCTGCTGCAATTGGATGAAGGGCGCAAGGTTTTCTTGAGTTGCTGTTGTGGTATTTCCCCCAAAAACGTTATCTTCAAAAGAAAGGAATTTTTCATGAAAATATTGGGTATTTTGTTGATGAGCTTAGGACTAATCTTGGTATGGAGCCATGCGCAGGAAACCGTGGTTCCAAAGGCTATCATTGAAGTCCAGCCGGATGTATATCACATCGGTAAAATTCCGGATAGCCAAATCGTATCCTTTGCATTTACACTCGTCAATCATAGCTCACAGAAAATGAAAATCGAGAGAGTGACTGTGTCCTGCGGCTGCACTGTCCTAGAGCAAAATTTTCAAGAAGTTGAACCAGGCCAAAGCACGCAATTGAATGTGAAATTTGATCCAAAAGGACGGCGTGGATATGCTAGATGGGAAATCTTGGTGTTCACGAATGTTCCACAAGCACCCATTGTGATGGCACCCTTTGATGTAGAGATATTGAAAGAAGGAATGCTTTCGCATGAGGTTGTTTCCTTTGGTGAATTTCAACGCGGGCTTCCAGTGGAATGCGACTTTTGGATTGCTCCAGCAAATACTCCAGATTTTAAGATCGAGGCTGTGGAAGTAATTCTGGGAGAACCGGGAATTTCTAGCTTTGACGTTCAAATTACTTCAGAGATATGCGAAGACTTTTATCCTGGGACACGCAAGGCAGCTCACATCAAATTAGTGGCAAAAAAAGATATTCCTTATGGACGA
>JAKLHB010000493.1 GCA_022710345.1 Planctomycetota bacterium | reverse complement strand
ACGAAATTTCTCTATTATCTTCAAAACAAAACACTTGCATTTCGAAATTTTGATCTCATGCACGTGCCATCCTATTTCTGGCTAGTTACGGAAACGTCTGGTAACCATACAATCACCTTGAGAATGGCATCCAAATTTGAGACAGAAAAGCCTTTCTCGAGTTTTCCCCAAATGACTTTGGATTTGCTCCAATTTTCCTAAAAAGGCGATTTTTCTAAGGATGGATCCTTTATCAGTCCTTTGCCAGCCCTACAAACTTTAGTCTGTAAGGGCGACTGGCCTGGCTGGTCACCCTTACACGCGAATTATCAGAAGCTTATTTTGCGATAAAAGATACATCCAAGGTCGCCGGGTAATTGGAAATAATGCTGGGTGTACTGTCCTCCATATGCCATGTCCATGGACTCGTGAGGATTTTTTCACTGGTGACGGCACCGTTGGGATATTCGGAGATAAACTCTGTGGGTGATTGAGGCAATATCAGCTCATGGTAAAAAGGAAGACCGCCAGTAATGCCGCCTGGATCACCAAGCCAGATCTCTAGCCTCATGTTAGTTGGCATCGTATCGTATTTTGATATGGTGACAGTGATGTCTCTGGTTGGCTTTTTGCTTCCTGGATTTCCCTGGTATGCAGGCTGGTGTTTGACCGCAAGATACAATTCCCCATCTACGTCTAGGTACGTCACATTAATAGCGCCAGCACGAGATGAGGGATATTCTTCAGCCTCGATGCGTGTGGGAGCAGGCCATTGTCGTTTGAGACGCAATAAAACATCGCCGCTCTCATCATTCCATTGCACCTCTACTTTGACCTTTGTCTGCTTTTGGCCAAAAGTCAGCCGAATGGGGTATTCGGATTGGATGCCTTGAAGAGGCAGGACTCCGATTTTGATGGTGATGTTACCTTCGTAACCAATATATCTGGCGAGTACAACTTTCTCTGGAGTCGTGGCTTGATGTCCTACTACGATAATTTTATTATCTGCTTGAATTGCTACAGATTCGGATACCATTTTACCTTCGATAGATGCAACTGCCCAACCATTTGTGCCAAAAAATGTATCAAGAGGAAAGTCTGATCCATCCTGTTTCCATCGTATCACAGCGAACTGCCAGTCCCCGCTGGGTTGGGAATCTGTCCCTGCTACGACAAGCTTTTTTTGCCCATCCAAACTAATGCTTTCCCCTGAATCCTGGTTCGTTCTGTCGCTTATATATTGCCAAACTAGGCTTCCTTCTTCTCTGCATCCTCGGAGGAAAAGATGTATTTTGCCATCTTGCAGGGTCTTTCCTGTTATAAAAAGATTCGTTTGTTCTCCGTTTTGATAGAGAACACAATCACAAGCTTCATGGCATGCACCTGCGGTATTTCCTGGCCGAAATGTACCTTTCCCTGTGGTTGCATTGACGCCAAAAAGAGGAATGCCTGGCGCAGAGCCATCCGCTTGACATGCATAGATGGCTACTTCATCTGAACCCGACATTCTAGCATATCCTACTGCAACAATAAAGTCATCATAGCATACCACTGCATTAGCGACATCGTAGTTCCCAGAAAAATCTATTACTTTGTAGCCTGTGGAGTTAAAGGTTGTATCTAGCGAGCCATTTTCTAGAAAACGGGCAATCAAAAAGTCTTCATTCATAATCTCGCCTGCTACCACTATCTTGCCATTGGGATCGAGGGTTGCATCCTTAAGCCGAAGGGTACTCATTGTACCAATAGGCACTTGCACATATCCTTTCCCTCCTCCAAAGGTCGTATCTAGTGTGCCGTTGGCATTGAGCCGAGCGATCATCACTGCGTCTGCGGCAGCTTCGTTGGAAAAGCTGCTTCCCACTATTAGGATCTTTCCAGTAGTAAGGATTATGACAGAATTAGCCTCTTCGGCAAATGTTTGAGAGGTATTGAGTAGATAATATCCATTAGGCGCGTTGAATCCTGCTGTATCCAACGTACCATCTGTTAGAAAACGGGCTACTATGATATAGTATGAAAATTCTCCTCCGTAATATGCTCCTGCCAAAACGATTTTTCCGTCTGCCTGTATGGCAATTTTATATGGAGATCCATTTTCGAATCCAGGGATTACATACCCATTTCCCCCTCCAAATGTCGTATCCAAATCCCCCGGCTTAGCTAACACATTTATGGACAAAATGCTTGTGATAAAAATAAACCACAAAATCCATGATAACTTTTTCATTATAATCCCTCCCAAAAAAATCTTGTCCACTTGTTCATTTCTTTACTTTACTATTCTCATTGATTGTAATGTCGCGATTCATACAAGAATCAATGTGTAAAATAAATAATTTTTTACCAATATCTTTTGTTTACGATACCAAAAAAAAATATCTTTGCAAATAAATAGCAAAATATTTTTTGAAAAAGCACTCAAAAATATGCCAGGATTTTTAAGATATTTTCCTGCTTCTATGGAAGCAGGCAGGATTCTAAGGGATTTTTTTTCTAATATTCATAAAATCCTTGCAATTCTCATCCATTTTCTGCAAACTATAGAGAGCTTGCTGAGAATATTCTTAAAAAAGATCTCCCGGTTCTTCAAATTGATAGAACTTTCGTATAAGCTTGCACGGCAGCAAAGTTTTTTGCCGCGAAGCGGTTTTGGAATAAAGCCTGTGGTTTCTATGTTAGTCATGGAAGGCTCTCGCCTCCCATGCTAACCCAAACCGTACGGGCCACT
>JAKLHB010000492.1 GCA_022710345.1 Planctomycetota bacterium | reverse complement strand
AATTGTGAGCCGGGCAATGCAAGAGAAGTATAGCTTAGATATTCATGCAACAGCGAGTTACCTTAAGTCCGAAGAACATAATGAACAAGCTGCGCTCGATATTTTGGTGACAATTAGCCAAGCTCTCATATCTTCCGGTCCGTTGGTCCTTTGTTTTGACCAAATGGAAAATTACCTGCATCCAGAAGAGCTTACCAAGGCTTTGGACCAGCTTATCCTCAACATTGGCAATCTGATGTGCAATACAGTGACTATATTATGCCTTTCTTCAGAAACTAAAGAAGCATTATGGGAAAAGCTGGGATATGCAACCTATAGCAGAATCAGCATGAATGATATTGTGATTTCACCCATTGGAATCCAGGATGCTGAGCAAATTTTGCAACGTCGCTTGAGCTATATTTTTAAAGACCTTCCCAGACCCAATCTATTATATCCTTTGGAAATGAGCAAGATCATTGATAGTCAAGCTGCTTCCACTCGCACAATCATCAACAATGCAAATCGTGAATACTGCAATTGGAAAGATGGGGAAGTGCCCATAGAGCATACGGATGACATCTTAGAAGCTCAATGGCAAGTGCATGTTGAGAAAATGAAAGTGACATTGACAGATGTGCAGAATGCCCTGGCTCCAATGATAGAAAAATATTTAGCCTACTTGCAAGATATGCCTTGGGGATCGAGCAGCAGGTATTTGCGTCAGATAGAGCTCGCTGAAAAGCCGACGATGGTCTCTTTTGTTTTCCAAGATCAGGGAGCTTCGTATAAGATTGGTATTTTACTCTTGCTCAAAGAGCAAAAACAAGGGCCAGGAATATCAGCCCATACACGGGCCTTTCTTAAGCTATATAAAGATGGGAAATTGAATATTGGGGTGATCCTCAGGCCACAAATGCTAGGCAAGACTGTCCCAAAGGCATGTGTTGAACTGCTCAAAGTAGGGATTGCCTATCGTGAAATGCCGGATAGTCTTCTCAGTGGCTGGCTGGCCTTTAACCGGTTGCTCACAAGCATTGGATCTGGAGAAATAATCTGCAATCAAGAGACGCTGAAGGAAGAAGATTTAAAAGAATTCATTCGTAAATCTAGTAAACCTTGCTTTGTAGAACTCCAACAATGGATTGTGGAGCAACTCAATGCCTATATTCGTCCACAGCAGCAGATTCAACCTTTGTCGGCCATATCCCAGGCTGAAGATGAGCAAGGTGAACAGGCGGCAGCAATAAGGCAGCCTAATTCTTCCACAGACACAGCCTCGACCCAAGGACCGCAGCATGCTCCATTGAGAGCCTTGCATCCTAAGCTTGCTCAATATTTTCAACGACCACCGGGTTATATTATGGAAACGCAGCTAGACGAGCTTGCTGCCAAGCATGAATGCTCTGTGACTCAGCTTGCCCAAGGTTTACAGAACTTAGGAAATGGGCTATATATTCCAGGCAAAGGCGTTTTCGTTACCAAGAAAATAGCTTCTGCCCTTTCCCAACCCACACATACAATTGAGTCGGAATATTCTCTTGCTGGCGTATTGCTGCATCAAATGATTGCCAATTTTATGCACGATTGTTCTAATGATCCTGATGTGCAAAAAATTTTGGAACATGTATCATCATTCCATACTGAGCCGGATTGGCAAGATTTATGCTGCAAACTTTGGGATTTGGTGCACAAGCAATATTTCTTGCCAGTACTCCATAGCAACACCAGCCGTTTAGGAATTCAGCCATTGCAAAAGCTATGTAAAGCTGTGCATCAATTCTGTGCTTGGTTTGTCCAATGCATCCTGCAGCAAATTGTCTTTTGCAGACAAGCCAATCCTGTGCCATTGAGTCAAATTATCCTTGGCCAAGAGCAGCCACTAGAAGCTCTGTGGAATCAAGAAATGCAAATAAACGGCAGATATGATCTTTTACTTTATGATGTGGCAAATCAAAAGCATGTTTTAGTGGATTTCAAGCTATCTGCATATCGAGAAAATTCCAGAGACATCTACCAGGTCGCGTTGTATCATTGGCTGTTGACCAAAGCCAATCCTTCGATTCAGGCATCTGCCTGGCTCGTGTTTTTAGGCAGCGATCCGAAAATACTGCAAATTTCATCTGAAAAATTAGACGAATTTGTTCAATATCCTTGGATTGATGAACTCATTCGTGGGGAAAGTTTTTCAGAGAGACAGTTGCTTGAAACATTCCAAGAATGGAAAACACAAGGCATACAAGATGCGTTGCCGATAGAAACGAATGAAATAGATGCGGCCTCTATAGAGGGCACTCAAGCTACAACAATGCAGCAAAAAAGTAAAGGATTTCAAATTGAACTTGGCACTGATCTAGAAGCTCGAAATGTGGTTTCTTTTAATCCATTGGAATCCACGAATCCGCATCTTCTTTTAGTGGGCACAACTGGGAGTGGCAAAACTAGCTCGCTTTTTAGTATCCTGGCTCAATTGCACGAACAAGCTATTCCTATTTTGATCTTTGATTGGGAAGGCTCTGAAGATAATAAAACAGCCTTTATTGAACGCACGCACGCTAAAGTCTTGGATCTAAGCCAAAACATTTCCTTTAACCCACTTGATCCTGGCCAAGATCCTGAAAATCCGGGCCAAAGGAAAAAATATAATTACTTGTGCTCTGAATTTATAGAAACTTTGCAGGCTCATGGCAATGGCAATATGGGAGCCCTTCAAACAGGGATTCTACGTGAAAGC
>JAKLHB010000491.1 GCA_022710345.1 Planctomycetota bacterium | reverse complement strand
CATATAAAGCACTTGCATTATGCATTTTATTGCAAGGATTGTAAAACTTGCTTTCTGTGTTACTACAGAAACCTCTGGTTATCCTTTCTATGCAAGCTAAGGGCGATGTTTTTTTGTTGCCAAATTGATGCAGACAAGATATAATTCCAACTCGGTTACTTGTCTTTGGATGTTTTGTTGGACGCAGATGAATTGGCACAAGCAGGTTTTCGTCAAGAATTGTCAACTGGCATAGTGGGTTCCCAAAATTCGTTAGAATCAGCAATTTTGATCTAACCTTAAATAGGACACTTAAAATCAGCAACAGATTTTAAGCGAAACTTCTATGAAAGCAATTGTCTTAGAAAATCAATTTGGTTTGGACAATTTAAAGATAGTGGATCGCCAAGTCCCTCAGCCAAAGCACGGACAAGTGCTCTTGCGCATGAAAGCAGCCTCTTTAAATTATCGAGATTTAATGACCATACGCGGAGAATATAACCCTAAACAGCCTTTACCAATCATCCCTTGTTCAGATGGAGCAGGTGAAGTCGTGGCCCTTGGAGAAGGTGTTGCATCAGTCCGAATTGGAGAACGGGTCACTACAACTTTTTTTCCAAATTGGCTTGCAGGTGAGCCAACTGCAAACATGGTCAAGAATACGCTGGGTGGGCCTTTGGATGGAACATTGGCAGAATATATGGTCGCTTCTGAACACGGAGTGATTCCAATTCCAGAGCATCTCACTGATTTGGAAGCTGCAACATTGCCTTGTGCAGGACTTACCGCATGGAATGCCATTGTGTCATTTGGCCAAGTGAAGGCTGGAGATACTGTGCTTATACAAGGCACAGGAGGAGTCGCGTTATTTTGCCTAATGTTTGCTAAACTCCACGGTTGCCAAGTGATGATAACATCACGAAGCAAAGCTAAATTGGATAAAGCCACGCAATTGGGCGCGGATTTTACGCTTCAAGTCACGCCGACCACTGACTGGGCCAAGAATGTAAAAAGCATCGTGCCTACAGGCGTAGATTTAGTCGTTGAATTAGGCGGAGCAAATACATTGGCACAATCATTCCAGGCTGCCAGATTAGGGGGAGCCATTGCTTTGATTGGCGTATTATCAGGCATTCACCAAGATTTGAATATTCTTCCTATCATTATGAAAAGCCTACGGCTCCAAGGCATTTTTGTTGGGTCAGCCGAGCAATTTGCTGCCATGAATAAAGCGATTGCAAAGCACGCTCTGAAGCCAATAGTTTCTCATACGTTTGTATTCAATGATGTAAAATCAGCCTTTGAAGTCATGGCCAAGGGAGAGCATTTTGGTAAAATTGGAATTATATTTTAAAATTAAGCATAATATATAGTTATGGGAATTTTTATGAGAGCAATCCCTATTTTCTTTCTTTTGATCACGCTTTGTCTCATAGGCTGCGAACCCACTGCTCCAGCCATTCCAGACACAAAAAGCACAAAAACATACGATATTGAAGATGAATCGCCAGAAGCAGGTGGCCCTGGTTTTACAGGCAAAGATTGGGATAATTTTTCAGAAAACCCGCCTGAATTTAGCGATCCCAATGCCCAAAAAGGTGGGACCATTCGGATGGGAATCAATACATTCCCAGTCACGATTCGATTCTTGGGAAAAGACAGCAACTATGTTTTGAACTCCATGATTCGTGATTTGTTATACGAAAGCCTTTTGAAATTGCATCCAAATACACTCGAATATCTTCCATCTTTGGCCACACATTGGCAAATTCTACGCGATAACAAAACATTTCGATTTCGCTTGAATCCGCAAGCCCGTTGGGCAGACGGCCGGCCAGTGACCACGGACGATGTGATTGCTTCCTGGCAATTTCATATAGATGAAAGCCTTGAAAGTCCTTATATCACAAAATTATATCAAAAATTCAAAAAACCAGTTGCTGAAAGCAAATATATCTTTCATATCACGGCTACAGAACTGAACTGGCGGCTATTTATGAATTTTGCAGTGGATATGACCATTTATCCGGCTCATATTCTCTCTAAATTAACCGGAGCAACGTATCTCCAAGAATATGAAAATCAAGTGATGGTCGGCAGCGGCCCGTATGAGATGCCTCTAGAAATGCTAGAACGGGGCAAAAAAATCGTGCTTTTGCGCAGAGCAAATTATTGGGGAATGGAAGAAAAATATAACCGGGGATTATATAATTTTGACCGTATTGAGCTTCTTGTGGAACCAGATGTCAAAAAATCATTTGAGCAATTCCAAAACTATGAGTTGGATATTTATGTGGTCAATGAAGCTGCCCGTTGGGTCAACGATACTAATTTCCCCAATATACAACGCGGGTTAATCCAAAAACGCAAGATTTACAACAAATGTCCCCAAGGATTTAATGGAATTGCATTTAATATGAGAAGAGCACCTCTAAACGATGTTCGAGTACGTAACGCATTGGTGCTTTTATTTAACCGTGAAAAGTTAATTGAGCAGTATTTTTATAAAGAATATGCAGCTCTTGATTCCTATTTCGCTGGTAGTGTGTATGCCAATCCCAGTGGACCTAAATATCGCTATGATTTTGAGAAAGCAGTGAAACTACTCGGCGAAGCGGGGTGGAAACACAAAACTAAAGATGGGATCCTCGTGAAAGATAGGAAACTTTTACAACTGACACTCGTTTGTTCTCCTTCTTTATCCAAACGCGGCATTTTTAAGACATATCAAGAAGATTTAAA
>JAKLHB010000490.1 GCA_022710345.1 Planctomycetota bacterium | reverse complement strand
ATAAATCACCAGCATACGTGAACACAACCTGATCATTGTGAATGGTCGGAAATCGCAAAAGTCGTGCTTCTTGCGCTAAGCAAGTGCATAAGCACGCAATTGCAAAAAAGATTTGAATTTTCATAAATCATCCCTATCTAAATCAATCTAACGAAATCAAAAAATTTCCTGATTATAACGTGTTTTGGGGAAGTTGGCCAGCATAAACTGCCATAGTGTCCTAAAAATTTGTTAGAAGCTGGATCTGAAAGTTCCAGTGCTTTCAATTAAAGCCCAAAAAACTGCTTAGTAGGTATGGTCAAGGGCAACCGATGGATTTCTTCAAGCGAATACCATCCAATAATATCAGCCTCATAACTCATCTTGGGCTCACCAATGGTTTCACAAGTGTATAAATTCCAAACGTGATATTCTGTACTCCGTCTGCAAGGTTCTTGAATGACAATATCTTTACATTCCAGCTTAGCAGAAAGTATTCCAAGTCCTGTTTCTTCATAGGCTTCTCTAATTGCTGCCATCTGAGGATCTTCTCCTTTTTCCAAATGACCTGCAGGAATAGTATATTGGCCTACTGGGTGGAGTGTCCGGCGAAAGAGAAGATACCGATCTTTTTGTTTGATCTTTGTGCCTACTGAAAAGTGAACTAATTCTCCTGAAGGAACACCATTATACTTGCCTTCATTAAATTCCCAAATAACTTTATCGTCAAAAATAAGTGCTCTGTTACCTTGGTAAGAACAGCCAGAACAATCTATTCTTTTTTGACCAGGCTTGTCGTTTCTATTTGTAATATCTGCACCACAGCTTGGACAGAATACTAGCCTACTCGTGATCGGGCTTTCATCAGAATTACGTCCTACAATAAGTTTGACTTTTTGCAATACTTCTTGTCTTTCCACTTTTGCCTCCAATATGCCAGAATAGGTTATGCGCGTAGCCATAAACGACGACTTTTAAAAAAGTCGGATCATCTGTTGCTCAACAAAAGAACGCACGTCTCTTGATCCGCCTTTATTCCAGAACCACAGGAATATCCCAGCAGCGGCCGCCATCGGGATACACATATTCTAACTTATAGGCATAGTCATAGTTGCTAAGCTCTGCTTCCCTATCCCATTGGATATAGCCGGAGCCTTGGATTCCTCCAGAGCATGGAATCAATTCAGCATTGATCTTTTCCCAATCGCCGTTGTCTTGCTGGCGATATACATTAAACCCAGCAATGTCCAAATCTGGGCAGTTCTGCCAGGTCAATTCCACAGAACCTTCAAGAGCCTGTGCAGTAAGACCAAATTTGCTGCTTTCTCCAATTAGATCAGTTCGAGCGTTTAGCAAAATAATAAACTTTGGTCCTAGAAGCCCGATACCTTCGCCACCCACACCGGTTGGCGCAACGTTTCCACTTGCATTGAGTGGGAACTTCAAGAGATTGTCACTCATAAAATTGGCGATATGCATCTCAGTACCATCACTTGCTAGGCCAGTTGGCTCATTGAGCAGGGTGTTTGCTCCAGCAATTCTTCGTTTTGGGGCAACATTGCCTGTGTCATTGAGGTTAAAAACTGAAATGAAATTGCCTTTTCGGTTGGATACAAAAATTTCACCATTCACTACCATGATGCCTTCGGGAGTGTCGATCAGGGTATTTGCTCCAAAAAGATTTCGATTTGGAGCCACATTGCCACTTGCATTGAGGTTGTGCACAATGATGCGATTGCTATAGTCCGTGATTAATAATTCAGTGCCAGATGCAAACATCTGCCTTGGGTTTTGCACAAGTGTATTCGCCCCTTCAATTTTACGCTTTGGAGCAATATTTCCATTGTCGGTTGAGTTGAACACTAAAATCTGGCCTACGCCTAGGGCAGTTACATTGCTGATGTATATCTCATTGTTAATCACCACAATTCCAAAAGAATCATTGATTTCTGTGGCAGCACCTTCAAGAATGCGTTTGGGTGGGACATTGCCACTATCTGTTTCATTGAAAACCGTTATGCGTTTGCCAATCCCGTTGATCACATAAAGCTCTTGATTATAGCTTGCCATAGATTCTGGTAGGCTCAACTGTGTATTCGGCCCTTCGATGCTGCGTACAATGGAAGCTGCCCGTTCTTGGTAGTCGGCATCTAGGAGCGATATTTTCTCATGGCTGCAATCCACAAGCCATAATTCAGCTTTTCCTGTTTCTGGATTATATATGATATCCTCATGCTCACAATCAGTTCCTAACACATTGATCGTAAGTAAACATAGCAACAGAATTACTAAAATTCGTTTTATCATACAATCCCTTTCTTTTCTGATAGGTAATCGTTGAAAAGTCTTTGTCCTATCTGCTAGCAGATGATTTTTCTAATGTTACGCCGATAGGAAAATCCCAGCGACCTCCAAATCTAGGCAATTCTGCCAAGTCAATTCCACAGAACCTTCTATGTTTTGGGCTGTGAAATGAAATTTGCTAATCTCGCTTTTCCATGCCACGCGCATAATATAATTTTGTATATTGTTATGCGCATAAGCCATAAACGACGACTTAAAAAAATCGAATGACTCGTTGATCAACAAAAGAATACACGTTAGCTTTATTCCACAACCACAGGAACATCCCAGCAGCGGCCACCATCGGGATACACATATTCTAGCTTATAAGCATATTTGCTGAGATCTGCTGCCCTATCCCATTGGATATAGCTGGAGCCTTGGATTCCTGCAGAGCATGGAATCAAT